>JBCCOF010000049.1:0-18498 GCA_039025455.1 Pseudomonadota bacterium
GCACGACCTTCGTGCGCGCGCACATCTTCTCAAGGTCGACGACATCATCCGCATCGGCGACAACCAGCGGGGTATCGGCGGAGGCGCCGATCAGATCGCGCATAGCGCATGGGGCGCGAGGCAGGGGCAATCACCTCGACCAGATTTGCTGCAATGCCGGTTTCCTCTTCCAATTCGCGCAAGGCGGCGGTTTCGGGGTCTTCGCCCGGATCAATCCCGCCTTGCGGCATCTGCCAGAACCCGTGCGCTCTCTTGTCGATCCGCTCTCCGACAAGCACCTTGCCATCGGCGTTGACCAGCATGAAACCGGCACAGGGGCGGTAGGGAAGATCGCTCATCTTACTGGCTCTCCAGTGCGAGTTTCATCGCACCGATAATCCGCTCAAGATCGCCCTGCGCGCTGGGAACGGCGCCGCGCAGATTGGTGAAGCTGTGGGTGACGCCTTCAACTTCGATATAGGTGAAGCTGCGCCCGGCATCGGTCAGCGCCTTGGCATAATCGCGCCCTGAATCGCGGATCGGATCGAGACCGGCAGTGACCAGCACGGTTGGCGGTGCGGACGAATGATCACCCAGGATTGGCATGGCGCGCGGGTCACTGTGATCAGAGGCATAGGCTGCGTCGAAGAACTCGATGGCCGCTTTGGTCAGCACAAAGCCATCATTGAATTGCTCGATGCTGGCCGATCCCAGCGCGTTGCTGGCCAGCGGGAACAGCGGGACTTGGAGCACGACCGGTGTCGCGGCAGGGGACGCCGCCAGCAATTGCCCGACCACGATGGTCGCATTGCCGCCCGCGCTGTCGCCGATCGTGACAAGTCCGGTGGCTTCGCGGCCCAGCTCTGACGGATTGCCAGCGATCCAGCGGGTCGCCGCTTCGCAGTCTTCGATGGCCGCGGGGAAGGGCGCTTCGGGCGCGCGCCGGTAATCGACCGCGACCAAGGGCAGGTCCATCAGCGCCGCAATCTCGGTACACAAAGCGTGGTGCGTATCAAGATCGCCGATCACATAGCCGCCACCATGGTAAAAGGTGATCACAGGCGAGGGATCGCGAGCCTCGCGCGCGTCATACAAGCGCAGCGGAATGTCGCCCGCTGGTCCGGGGCAGGAGAGATCGCGGATCACCGCCAATTCGCGCGCGGGCCGGTCTGCCATGCCATGCAGCGCGCCATAGCTCGCGCGCGCTTCCTCAAGGGTCATATCCACGATTTTGGGTCCATCCATCGCGGCAAGCCCGTCGAGAAAGGCCTGCATGTCGGGGCGGATAAAGGGGCCGGTGTCGCTCATCTTGGGTGTGTCTCCACTGTCGTTTGGTTTGCGATAGGCGGAGTGCGCGCGCATTTCCACTCGCTTTGACGGAGCCATCGACGCGGGCTAGGCGGCGGGCATGGATAATCTCACGCACAGCCTTGTCGGCGCGTTGATCGGGCAGGCTGGCCTCAAGAAAAAGACCGGGCTGGGAATGCCCGCTTTGATCATCGGAGCGAACCTGCCCGATGTCGATGCGGCGTGCTTTTTCTGGCTTGAGGGGACCGAGCATCTCGGCTTTCGGCGCGGGATAACGCACGGCCCGCCCGCGTGGGTTCTGCTGCCCTTGGTTCTTGCGGGAATGCTCTGGTGGTTTGACCGCTGGCAAACGAAGCGTGGCAAGCGACCGGAGGGACGCCCACCTGTAAACTTCAAATGGCTGTATCTGCTCAGTTTTATCGGGTGCTTGAGCCATCCGCTGTTCGACTGGTTCAACGTCTATGGCATCCGCTTGCTCGAGCCGTTTTCATCGCAATGGTTCTATGGCGACACGCTGTTCATCATTGATGTCTGGCTGTGGGCGATCCTTATCGCGAGCGTGTGGTGGTCGCGGCGCAAAGAGAAACGCGGGGCAAACTGGACGCGGCCCGCTTGGATCGGGAGCGCGGTGGTTGTCGCATATATTGGTGTGAACACTCTGATCAGTCTGCAGCAGCAGGAGCTTTACGAAACGCAGAATGGCCCGGGGGAGATGGCCATTGCCAGTCCGATGCCAATTTGGTCGTGGCAGCGCGAAGCCATTGTTGGCGCTGATGGTCGCTATGTCATTTACGCGCCCGAAGCGCAGGCATTGGAAGGGGCAGGTCCGTCCACGCAGATAAAGCCGGAGTACTTCCTTGAAGTTGGAGAGTGCGTGCTTGAGCCTGCGATTGCCGGGGCCAAGGGGGATTCTCAGGCGGAATCCTTTCTGTTCTGGTCGCGTGCGCCTTTCGCCCAGCGGGCCGAAGATGGCTCGGTCGTCCTCTACGATGCCCGGTTCTACGATCCGCGGGCACGGGGCCGCTTCTCCGTGGCTCTGCCCGATGTCGAGTGCGAGGAACTGACAGCGCCGTAACGCGCTTCTCCTAACATGAGTGATGTTCAAATCGTCTGGCTGCGGCGTGATCTGCGCTTGGCTGACAATCCCGCCCTTTTCGAAGCCGCCAGCCGAGGCCCTGTTGTCGCAGTCTATGTGCTCGATGATGCAGTTGCCAAGACGCATGCCTATGGCGGCGCATCGCGATGGTGGCTGCACCATTCGCTCGCCGATCTGGCGCGGCGGTTGGAGGAGCGCGGTTCGCGCCTGATCTTGCGAAAGGGCGATTGTATCGAGCATCTCACCGCTATCGCAGCGGAACTCGGCACGACAATTGTACACGCGAACCGCCATTACGAGCCGTGGTGGCGCAATGCGGAAAAGGGCCTCGGCGAAACGCTCGACCTGCAACGCCACGAGGGCAATTTCCTCACGGTCATGGGCTCGATCACGACGGGTTCCGGCGGGCAGTACAAGATCTACACCCCGTTCAGCCGGGCCGTGCGCGCGCAATTCCCGCCGCGCGATCTGGTCCCCGAACCTGAAACGCTCACTGCACCCGATGGCTGGCCCGCCAGCGATGATCTGGCCGATTGGAACCTGTTGCCGACCAGACCCGACTGGTCCGGCGGTATTGCCGATGCATGGGAGGTTGGCGAAGAGGCTGCGCACCGGCGGCTTGCCCGGTGGGAAGCCCATGTCGATGACTATGAGGAAAAGCGCAATTTACCCTCGGTCGAGAAAGTCTCGCGCCTCTCCCCGCATCTGCACTTCGGCGAGATTTCGCCGGTCCAGATTTGGCACCACTTCGCCGGCCGCGGCACCAAGGGCTGGGAAATCTATGAAAGCGAGCTGATCTGGCGCGATTATGCGCAAAACACGGTGGCGCAGTTCCCGCTCTATGCGCGTGACAATTACCGCGAGGATTTCGACCAGATCGAATGGCGCGATCCCGAGATAGATGAAAAGGCAGCGCGCGATCTGAAAGCATGGCAGCAGGGCAAAACCGGCTACCCCATCGTCGATGCAGGCATGCGCGAGCTCTACCAGACTGGCTGGATGCACAACCGTGTGCGCATGATCACCGCGAGCTTTCTGATCAAGCACCTGCTGATCGACTGGCGCGAGGGCGAGAAGTGGTTCTGGGATTGCCTTGTCGATGCCGATTACGCCTCGAACGCGACCAATTGGCAGTGGACCGCCGGCACCGGCGTCGATTCCAATATGTTCAGCCGGATCATGGCGCCGCTTACCCAATCGGAGAAATTCGATTGCGCGGCTTATATCCGCAAGTTCGTGCCCGAGCTTGAGGACCTCGAAGAGCCCTATATTCACGATCCGGATGAATTCGGTCGTTTGCCCAAGGCCTATCCGCCCAAAATCATCGGTCACAAAGCTGCACGCGAGCGGGCGCTGACTGCGTATAAGGCGATGAAAGAGGGTTAGCGCTCGCGCCTTGGCTGTTGCGAAGCGGGCGTGTGTGCCACTAACATCGCACAAAACGACAAACAGCTAGGAGAGGGACGGAAAATGAGAATCGCGAAATCGGCTTTGGGCGCAGGTCTGGCGCTGGCACTGGCCGCATGCGGGGGCATGGGGTTTGATTCGGCGGTCGAAGTTCCAGCGATTCCCGCCCAGCAAGTTTCCGGCGTTGAGCTGGTGACGCCGCCTGTGCGCGATCCGTCCGAACTGCAGGTGCTGTTCTGGAATACCGAGCAACGCTCGGCCCGTTTCCGCGATATGGAAAGCTGGTTCGCAGGGCACGAAGTTCCCGCAGCGAGCGAAACCAAGGAATTGCCCGCAGGCTCGCCGCTCAGCGATGAATTGCAGGCCGAAGTGCGCGCCTTGATGGCAGAAAGCGACACGGCGGGCGTGATGGTGCTTCAGGGCGGAAAGGTTCGTTTTGAGGAATACGGGCTGGGCCTTGGCGCAGAAGATCGCTGGACAAGCTTCTCGGTCGCGAAGAGCTTTACCTCGACACTGCTCGGTGCAGCGATTGCCGATGGCTTTATCGGCAGCCTCGAAGACCCGGTGACCCAATACATCCCCGAGCTTGCGGGCTCGGCCTATGACGGCGTGACGGTCAAACAGCTGGCGACCATGACCAGCGGCGTTGCGTGGGACGAAAACTACACCAATCCCAACAGCGACGTCGCGCAGATGAACAAATATGTGCTCGAATACGGCCCTAATGCGATTGTCGAGCAGATGAAGCGTTTGGCCCGCGAAGATGAACCGGGCACTTCCTTCAATTACAAGACCGGAGAGACCAACCTGATCGGGCTCTTGGTAGAGAACGCCGTGGGCCTGTCCTTGGCCGAATATGCGCAAAGCAAGATTGTCGAGCCAGCCGGTCTGGCTGGTGGCCTGTTCTGGATGACCGATCCGCGCGGCGGCAATATCGGGGGATGTTGCCTGTCATTGCGCCTTTCGGATTATGCGCGCGTCGGGGAATTTGTGCGCACCGGAGGCAAAAGCGCTGATGGCACTGCAACCGTGCCAGAGGGCTGGTTCACCGAAGCGGGGGGGCAGCAAGTGGACTTTGGCGGCAACGGTTTCGGGTATGGCTATCAGTGGTGGACCTATCCCGGCGGCAATTACGGCGCGCAGGGGATTTTCGGTCAGGCGATTACGCTGATCCCGGGCTCCGATCTGGTCATTGCGCGGGTCAGCAACTGGCCGACCGCAACGAGTTCGGATTTCAACGGCAAATGGCTGCGCTTGGCCGGTAAGATCGCTGCGACCCAATAGGGCTGGCGACAGCTTCAGATCGCCTTGCGAGGGGCTGTTAGATTGCTGTAGCGTTGCAGGATGTTGTCATGAACAATCGGGCTGAGCAGCTCGGTGAAGGCGCATCCAACGATGCAATTGTCCCACCAGACCACTTCTGATTGCAGCGATTCAAGACCTGGCAGCGATAGCCAGCAAACTTGTCCTGCGTGCATGCGGTTGATCGATGCTGCGGAAAAGCCCGAGATCGAGAGGTCATGAACGACGCTTTGAAACGCGCGTCCACCCGACGCGCGCAGGGTCGCCGGGATTGACAGCTTGGTGCGTGGTCCACAGCGATCCTCTTGCACCGCCGCCTGATAGATGTCGTTGTTCGTTGGCATACGCTAAACCTCTGTCCAATCGGCGAGTGGCACATGTGCCGATTGATTGAGACTTTATGCGTTGATTGCACTTACCGGTGTGTTGCGAGGCAAGGTTAACGGGTCGTTTGGATTGTTTTAGTTCAATCGGTTAGTCGACACGCTCGCGATGTCCCGTTTCGAAGTCTTCTTCAAGCAGAGCCAGAATGCGGTCCGCAACGACTTCGGGCGCCTTGACCGTCTGCGGGTCTTCGCCGGGATAGGCTCGGGCGCGCATATCGGTTCGGGTTGCGCCCGGATCGACGATGGCGACTCTTACAGGGCTGAGTTTCTCGACTTCCGCGCCGAAGGTTTCGAGCAGGTTGTCAAACGCGGCTTTGGTTGAACCATATGCACCCCAGAACGGCCGAGGCTCTGCGCCGACCGAGCTGGTCAGTCCGATAATCCGGCCCGCTTCGGCCCGGCGCAACAGCGGGCTAAATCCGGCGAGGAGCGCCTGCGTGGCGACAACATTCGTCATCAGCGCGGTGTTGAATTGCTTGGGATCGATCTGATCGAGCGGTGTCAATTCGGGCAGATAGGCCGCCGAAATGCACAGAATGTCGAGCGTGTCCCACCGGCCCGCAATCGCATTGGCGAGGCGCGGGATCGCATCGGCTTCGGTCAGGTCAACCGGCGCGATTGTCGATGTGCCGCCCGCATCGTGGATTTCGTCCTCAATCGCCTCGAGCGGCTTCACCTTGCGCGAGACAAGGATCACATGCGCGCCAGCCAAGGCGAGCGCTTTTGCTGTGGCCGCGCCAATGCCGCGGCTTGCGCCGGTGACGAGCGCGGTTCTCCCTTCAAGGGATTTTGTGACGTTGGTTTTCAGGTTCATTTGTCGCTTTCGGTTTCGATGGCGAGCGAAAGCTGCGCCTGTTCCTCGCGCGCGATTTCGGCATCGGTGAGCGGGGTTGGATAATCGCCGGTAAAGACCGCATCGTGATATTTCGGCGCAGCATCATCGCGGCCCCGATCTTCGCCCACGGCGCGGTAAAGCCCGTCTATCGAGATGAATTTGAGCGACTGGACGCCGACAAATTCGCGCATTTCCTCTTCGGACATTTGCGCCGCGAGCAATTCCCCGCGGGTCGGCATGTCCACACCGTAGAAATCCGGCCACATGGTCGGCGGGCTGGCGACGCGGAAATGCACTTCCTTCGCGCCTGCTTCGAGCACCATGTCCTTGATCTTGCGGCTTGTGGTGCCGCGGACTACGCTGTCATCCACCAGCACGACCCGCTTGCCGCGCATCAGCGAGCGGTTGACGTTCAGTTTGAGCCGCACGCCGATATCGCGGATCTGCGCGGTCGGTTCGATAAAGGTGCGACCGACATATTGGTTGCGCACGATCCCCATTTCGAACGGGATGCCCGATTGCTGGGCAAAGCCAATTGCCGCCGGAGTGCCGCTGTCGGGAACCGGGCAGACCATATCGGCTTCGACCGGAGCTTCGAGCGCCAATTGCTTGCCGATTTCGCGGCGCACTTCGTAGACCGAGCGACCGCCAATAATCGAATCGGGACGGCTGAAATAGACATATTCAAAGATGCACGGGCGCGGGCGCAGCGGCTCGAACGGGCGGTAAGATGTGACTTGGCCATCGGAGATAACCACCATCTCCCCCGGCTCGATCTCGCGTTCGAACTCGGCTCCGATGATATCCAAACCGCAGGTTTCCGAGGATAGGACATAGGCGCTGCCGAGCTTGCCCAAAACGAGCGGACGTATGCCCAGCGGATCGCGCACTCCGATCAGTTTGGAGCGCGTCATCGCGACGATGGAAAACGCGCCTTCGACCTGACGCAGGGCCTCTTTCATCCGCTCCGGTATGGTTTTGCCAATAGAGCGCGCCATCAAATGGATGATGCATTCTGTATCGGACGAACTCTGGAAAATCGCCCCGCGTTCGATCAATTGCCGCCGCAATGCCTTGGCGTTGGTGAGGTTGCCATTATGCGCAATAGCCGCGCCGCCCATCGCGAATTCGCCAAAGAATGGCTGAACATCGCGGATTGCGGTTGAGCCCTTCGATCCGGCGGTGGAGTAGCGGACATGGCCGATGGCGATCGGGCCGGGCAAGTGCTCCATAACGCTGGAGCGGGTAAAATTGTCGCGCACATAACCGAATTTGCGCGCGGACTGAAAACCGTTCTGCTCGTCGTAACAGACGATACCGCCTGCCTCTTGTCCGCGATGTTGCAGAGCATGGAGCCCTAGCGCGACGAAATTGGCGGCTTCATCGGCGCCCAGCATTCCGAACACGCCGCATTCTTCACGCAGCTTGTCCTCATCAAGATCGAGACCGCTTGAATCATGGTTTGGCGGAACATTCATGATCGGACCTGCGAGGCTGCTGCAAGACGACGGTGAGCCATGGTCTTTGGCCGTCTTGCCCGCCAATTACAATAGCACTGATCAGCGATTTGCAGGCTTTTCATATCTGCTGTGGCAATGCCGCTTGCAAGATACGCACAGCGCTGGCGAATTGTGTGATTGCGGGGGAAGCGCCCGCCGCCTACAGCCGCAGTTCAGATCACTAAAGCCAAGCACTCCCGCAGAACGATGCTCACTCCTTTCGAACGCATGATCGCCCGACGATACCTCTTGCCCGGCAAGGGTGAGGCTTTCATCGCGCTCGTCGCGGGGATTTCGGTCTTTGTTGTGATGCTGTCGGTCGCGATGCTGGTGCTTGTGATGAGCGTGATGGGCGGATTTCGCTCTGAAATGCTGGACAAATTCGCCGGGTTGAACGGGCACGCAGTGGTGCAGGCCTATGGCGGTAAGCTCGACAATTGGGAAAGCGTGCTTGAGCAGGTGAAAGGGACCGAAGGTGTCACCGAAGCATCGCCTCTGATTGAACAGCCTTTGCTCGCCAGTTTCAGAGGCCGGACGGTGGCCATATTTGTGCGCGGCAACACTCAGGAAGATATCGGAGAGCTGCAAGACAAGCTGGTGATGGGTGACCTCAATCGAATTCAACCCGGCGAGCGCCGGGTGGCGATTGGTGCGCAGCTGGCGACCAATATCGGCGCGCGGGTTGGCGACACGATCACGATCATCAATCCGCAGGGACGCTCCACGCCCTTTGGCACATCGATCCGCCAGGTCGCCTACGAGGTTTCGGCGATTTTCCAGATCGGCCTTTACGATTTCGACGAATCCTTTGTGATCATGCCGATGGAGGACGCGCAAACGCTTCTGCTGCTGGGAGACACGGTCGGCTTGATCGAAGTGAAAGTGAACGACCCCGACAATGTCGGCGAGATACTGGCCCCGATTGAGCAATCGCTGGTCGGGCGGGCCCAGATTGCCGATTGGAAGAAGATCAACGCGACCTTGTTCGAGGCGCTTGAGGTCGAGCGTGTCGCGATGGCCTTTGTGCTGAGCTTTATGGTCTTGGTTGCCTCGTTCAACATCCTCTCCAGCCTCGTGATGCTGGTACGTGCCAAGACGCGCGATATTGCGATCATGCGAACCATGGGCGCGAGCCGCCGCAGTCTGCTCAAGATATTCGTCACCACGGGGACCACAATTGGCTCGATTGGCACCATTGCCGGCCTCCTGCTCGGGTTTCTCCTGCTCTATTTCCGCAACGGGATTGTTGACGGGATAGGCTGGGCCTTTGGCGTGCAGATATGGGACCCCGAAGTGCGCTTCCTCACCGAGCTGCCCGCCCGCGTGGACCCGTGGGAGATCATCGGGATCACTGTGCTCGCCATCGGGCTGAGCTTCCTTGCGACACTCTATCCCGCGCTCAAGGCCTCGGGGACCGATCCTGTGCAGGTGCTGCGTTATGAGTGAGCCGATTGCATCCTTGCGCGGGTTAGAGCGCAGCTTTGAACAAGGCGGTCAGCGCATCGACGTGCTGCGCGGGGTCGATCTCGATATCATGCCGGGCGAAATCGT
Source organism: Pseudomonadota bacterium (assembly GCA_039025455.1). Taxonomy (GTDB): domain Bacteria; phylum Pseudomonadota; class Alphaproteobacteria; order Sphingomonadales; family Sphingomonadaceae; genus Erythrobacter. Next base: position 9,364 of record JBCCOF010000049.1, read on the forward strand.
TGCGCTGCTTGGCCCTTCAGGTTCGGGCAAATCGACACTGCTGCAAGCGGTCGGACTGCTCGAAGGCGGGTTTCGCGGGTCGATCGTTATCGGCGGCGAGAGCGCGGAAACGCTGGCTTCTGATGAGCGCACCCGTTTGCGGCGCGAGCATCTGGGGTTTGTCTACCAGTTCCATCATTTGCTGCCCGATTTCGACGCGCGCGAGAATGTGATCATGCCGCAGATGATCGCCGGTTCGCCGCGTGACGAAGCGGCAACGCGCGCCGATGCGCTTTTGTCGGGTCTCGGGCTCGAGCATCGTCTTACCCACAGGCCAAGCCAGCTTTCGGGCGGCGAACAACAGCGCGTGGCGGTTGCGCGCGCGCTGGCCAATCGTCCGACCTTGGTTCTGGCGGATGAGCCGACTGGCAATCTTGACGAGGCGACATCGGATGCGGTGCTGGGTCAATTCCTTGAACTGGTTCGGGGCGAGGGCAGCGCCGCGCTCGTCGCGACGCACAATGAACGGCTCGCTAGCCGGATGGACCGGATAGTCCGCCTGCATGACGGGGTTCTCGAATAGCAGTTTGGACGCGGCGCATTGCCACTTGGCAGATCGCCCAGCGCCTTTCGCTGCTGATCGTGTAGTGTGATCCCATCCATAGGGAGGGGACCCATGAACAGTTTCGCCGCCGCCATGCTCTTGCTGCAATCCACCGCTGTCCAGAGCGACACTCTGCCACCGCCGTCTCCACCACCGCCCTGCATGACCGAGGCTCACGAGGCCTTTGATTTCTGGGTCGGGGAATGGGACGTTTTTCCCAATGGCAGCGATGCGAAGATCGCCGAAAGCCGGATCGAGCGTCTGTTTGAAGGTTGCGCTATCCGCGAACACTGGATGCCATTGCAGGGCCCACAGGGCGGCAGCACCTCGCTCGTCAATCACAACACGGGCCGTTGGCAACAGATGTGGATCGGCGGCAATGGCGTGCGCGTCGATTTCGAAGGTGGCCCTGTCGATGGAGGCATGGTCTTGACGGGTTATTGGGACAATTTTGGCGGCCCTGGCAAAAGCGCGCTTGTGCGCATGACCTACACCGCAAACGAGGACGGCAGCGTGCGCCAGTTCGGCGAGGCATCGGGCGACCACGGCAAATCGTGGCAAACCAGTTTCGACCTCCTATATCGGCCGAGACAAGCGCCAGCTTTAAAGGATACCCAATGACCACCATCGCTGATTTCACCGTCACCACCAATCGCGGCGAAGAACTCGACCTCGCCGAAAAGAAGGGCAAGGTTCTGCTTGTGGTGAACACCGCGAGCAAATGCGGCTTCACCCCGCAATATGACGGGCTGGAGGCTTTGTATCAGCAGTTCAAAGGCAAGGATTTCGAGGTCCTCGGTTTTCCCTGCAACCAGTTCGGCGGACAGGAGCCGGGCAATGCGGACGAGATCGCCGAATTCTGCAAGGTCAATTTCGGCGTGACCTTTCCGCTAATGGCCAAAATCGATGTGAACGGATCGGACGCGTCGCCGCTGTTCGACTGGATGAAGAAAGAAGCGCCCGGTGCGCTGGGCACCAAGTCGATCAAGTGGAACTTCACCAAATTCCTGATCGATCGCGAAGGCAATGTCGTGAAACGCTATGGCTCGAACGACACGCCTGCGCGCATCGCCAAGGATGTTGAAAAGCTGCTGTGATGGTCGGGGCGCGCCGGGCGACCCGGCGCGCCGAACCTTTACGCTTGTTCTTCCTCGGGGATGTCGATGGTCATCTCGGTGCCGCCGACATTGATCGTCGCCTTGCCATCTTCCTCGTTGATCCGGACATTGCCGTAGCCGGTGTCGATCTCCATCGATGTCGCATCGCTGTCCGCCGCGCCCGCGCTCATGGCTGCACCTGCCAGCGCTGCGGGACCCGTGATTGCCAGTGTGAGCATGCCGATCACGAAATTCGTGACAATCGCCACGATGATGACCACGACGGTGTAGATCACCGATTTATCCTCCGGCACACCCATCATCGGGGTCGCGCCCTTGTAAAAGAGGTAGAGGCTGTAAAGGCCAAGCAGCCCGAGGACAGCGAGCATCGGGATGAGGCTGAAAATCCCCGCAAGCCATGCCGCGGTTCATGAATAAGCGACCAATCGGAAGGCTGCAGCGAAATCGTCGCGGCCTTCAAACTGCTTGCTCATGAGATTCGCGATGAACGCCAAGATCCAGACCGAAAGCAGACCGAGAACGAAGGTCGTGATCATGGTCGAAAGAAGGAACGTGAAGCTCGGGCGGATCGTGACGCCAAAGATGCCGCCATAACCGAACACCAAGCCGCCAATGAAAGTCGCAATCGGTCCGATCGCGATGAGGGGCAGCGCGTATTTCAGAAAAACCTGCATCGGTTCGTCGGTTTCCTTGGCGATGACCTCCCACGTCTCCACCGGAGCGGTTAGGATGTTCTTTGCCCGCGTCATTATCCCGTCGGCGTGAGCTTGAAGCTCGTTCTTATCTACCATTGTGAATTCCCCACTTATGCATTCACGACATGCTCAAACCCGAAGGATGGGCGGCCCATGCCCAACCGACCTATTGTGTTTTCCCCAGCGACCACAGGCAGCGGGTTGAAAACACAATGCCCGACAAAGCATACCACAAAAATGGCCTTTGCCCCATTCGTCCCCTTGCGCTTTCTGTCGTCTTATTCGTTGCTCGAAGGAGCAATCGACCCAAAGGCCATCGCCAAACTGGCGAAAGACCGCGGTTTCCCGGCAATAGCGATCTGCGACCGCAACGGCTTGTACGGAGCCGTCATGTTTGCAGGGGCATGCAAAAGCGAGGGGATTCAGCCGATTGTCGGGACCCTGCTGGGGGTTGCCCGCCCTGCCGCGGAAGGGGCGGAGCAGCGTCAGGTCGATTACCTGCCGCTGTTTGCGCAGTACGAAGCCGGGTACGACAATCTGTGCCATCTGGTCTCCAAGGCGCATCTGGACCGGCCACTGGAGCTCGATCCGCATGTCGAGCTGACCGATCTTGAAGGGCACACGAGCGGGCTGATTGCGCTGACCGGCGCGGGTGAGGGCGCGATGACGCGGCTTGTGGCCGAGGGGCAGGCTGCGGCTGCAGCGACCTATTGCGATACATTGCAGGCGCTGTTCCCAGAGCGGCTCTACATCGAGTTGTCGCGCGGCGGCGATACCCTTTGCGAGCCTGCGGAAGAGCCGTTGATCGACCTTGCCTATGAGCGTGACCTGCCGCTCGTGGCGACTAACCCGGCCAATTTTGCCGAGCCGCATATGCACAAGGCGCATGATGCGATGCTGTGCATTGCCAATTCGACCTACATCGAAAACGACGACCGTAAGCGCTCGCAGGCTGACAGCTTCGTCAAATCGGCGCCGATGATGAACGAGTTGTTCGAAGACCTGCCCGAGGCAACGGCCAACACGCTCGTTATTGCGCAACGCTGCGCCTACGCGCCGCCCTATCGCGATCCGATTCTGCCCAGCCTTGCAGGCGATCTGGAAGGCGAAGCGGCGATGCTGGCGGCGGATTCGCGGGCGGGGTTGGCGGAGCGCCTTAAGCCCTATTACCCGGAAACCGCTCATGCTGAGCTTGTCGAAGCATTGCACTTCTCTTCGGCTGACGCGCTCAAGGAAGCAGAACAGTCCTTCGAAAAGCTCAGGACGAGCGGGGCTTGGGATGAGGTGCTGGAATACAAGAAGCGTCTCGATTTCGAGATCGAAGTCATCGTCAATATGGGTTTTCCGGGCTACTTCCTGATCGTGGCCGACTTTATCAAATGGGCCAAGGATCAGGGTATTCCCGTCGGCCCCGGTCGCGGCTCGGGCGCCGGGTCGGTGGTCGCTTGGGCGCTGACCATCACTGATCTCGATCCGATCCGCTTGGGCTTGCTGTTCGAGCGGTTTCTCAACCCCGAGCGTGTGTCGATGCCCGACTTCGACATCGACTTTTGCGAAACGCGGCGGGGCGAAGTCATCCGCTATGTCCAGCAGAAATATGGCGAGGATAACGACGCGCAGATCATCACATTCGGTAAGCAGAAGGCGCGCGCTGTGCTGCGCGATTGCGGGCGGATTTTGCAGATGAGCTATGGTCAGGTGGACCGGCTGTGCAAGATGGTGCCCAACCACCCGACCGACCCGTGGACCTTGCCGCGCGCGCTCAACGGGGCGGCGGATTTCAAGCGCGAATACACCAATGACAACGAGGTAAAGCGGCTGGTCGATCTGGCGATGCAGCTGGAGGGGCTGCCGCGCAATTCCTCGACCCACGCGGCAGGTGTTGTGATCGGCGATAGGCCCTTGGCGCAGCTGGTGCCGCTCTACCGCGATCCGCGATCGGACATGCCGGTGACGCAGTTCGATATGAAGCATGTCGAATCCTCAGGGCTGGTGAAGTTTGACTTTCTCGGGCTGAAAACGCTTTCGGTGCTGCGCAAGGCGGTGGACCTGATGGCGCTGCGCGGGATCGAGATTGATCTGGGTGAACTGCCGCTTGACGACAAAGCGGTCTATGATCTCATGCAGGACGGTAACACGGTCGGCGTGTTCCAGCTCGAATCCGAAGGGATGCGGCGAACGCTCAAGGCGGTGAAGCCCTCCAATTTCGGCGATATCATCGCGCTCGTCTCGCTCTATCGCCCCGGCCCGATGGACAACATCCCGCTGTTCGGACAGCGCAAGGCGGGCGAAGTCCCGATCGAATATCCGCACCCCAAACTCGAAGGCATTCTCGCCGAAACCTACGGCATCTTTGTCTATCAGGAACAGGTGATGCAGGCCGCGCAGATCCTCGCCGGATATTCGCTCGGCGATGCCGACTTGCTGCGCCGCGCGATGGGCAAGAAGGTGCAGGCCGAGATGGACAAACAGCGCGGGCGGTTTGTCGAGGGCTGCAAAGAGGTTTCGGGCATCGAAGCCGCGCAGGCCAACGAATTGTTCGACTTGATCGACAAATTCGCAGGCTACGGCTTCAACAAATCGCACGCCGCGGCCTATGCCTTGCTCGCCTATCAAACCGCCTGGCTCAAGGCGCATTACCCCGAAGAATTCTACGCCGCGTCAATGTGTTTCGACCTGCACCAATCCGAAAAGCTGAGCGTCTTTGTCGATGATGCGCGGCGCTATCCGGTGGAGGATGAGGAGATCAGCGGCATTCAGGTTCTGCCGCCCGACATCAACTCGTCCGAAGCGCGCTTCACCGTGCAGCAGACCGACACCGGCTATGCGGTGCGCTATGCGCTGGCAGGCATCCGCAATGTCGGGGAAAAGGCGATGGACGCCATCGTCGCCGAACGCGAGGCGAGCGGTCCATTCCAAAGCATCAAGGACCTGTTTGAGCGCCTGCCGCAAGGCTCGATGAACCGCCGCCAGCTCGAAGGGCTGATCTGCGCGGGCGCGCTGGACGGGTTGGAGCCCAACCGCGCGCTGCTGTTCGCCAACGCCGACTTGCTGCTGGCTGTGGCCGATGCGGCGATCCGCGAGCGCTCGAGTGGGCAGGGCGGTTTGTTCGGCGGCGAGGATGCGGGCGAGGATGACCTCCGGCTGCAACCGACCGAGGAATGGACCCGCGCCGAGCAGATGGCGAAAGAGCGCGAGAATTTCGGGTTCTATTTCTCCGCCCATCCGGTGCAGCAATATCGCGATGCCGCCTCGGCCCAAGGGGCGCGGACCTATCAAAGCCTGATGGAAGCGGGCGCTCCGCCCGGCGGTCGCGGGACGGCGGTGATCGCGGCGATGGTGGAGGGTATGAACAAGGCCCGCACCAAGCGCGGGGCGGAATTTGTGCGCGCGGACTTTTCCGACACGTCGGGCCAGTTTTCCGCCGCCTGTTTTGAAGAGGCGCTGGTGCCGCAGTTTGAGACTTGGGCAGCGGAGGGCGCGTGCCTGTTGCTCACGGTCGAGCTGGATTCCCCTAATCCGGGCGAGCCGCCTCGGCTAACGGTGCGCGGTGCAAAGCCGCTGGCGGATGTGAGCGGGCGGATGCCGATGGTGTTGCGCGCCGATATCCTGACCCGCGAGGCTTTGGGCGAGCTTAAGCTGGAGCTTACGACCGGACCGGACGGCGCCAAAGACGGCACAAGCGAAGTGGTGCTGAGGCTGGTGCTGGCCAACGATGAAGCGGCTTCGATCCGGTTGGGCAGCAATTACCTGCTCGATGGGGATCTTGCAGAGCGCCTCGCCATGATCGACGGGATAGACAATGTCAGTCTGGAACCTCTGCGCGGCAAAGCGAGGCTAAAGCTGGTGGCGTAAAGACGGTCCTATCTTTCAGACGGTGAGTGGTAGGTTATCTCGACCCGCCGGTTCTCCATTTGACGGATGCCGTCCTGCGTCGGAGTGCGATTATCCGCTTCGCCCCTCGTTCCGGTCGAGATCTGCTTTGCGGGCACGCCTTTGCTCAGGAGATATTCTCGCACCGAGGCGGCGCGCCGCGCGCCGAGCTTCACATTGTGAGCATCGCTGCCTGACCGATCGGTGTGCCCGATCAGTCTCATGTCCAACGTGCCGCAGTTCGCATAGGCAGCGTAGGCGCTGTCGAGAATTTGTGCCGCTTCGGGGGCAAGCTCTGACTGGTCCCATTCGAAAAACACGATGTATGGCCCTGCGTTGCAAGGCGGGATCAGGGCAATTGAAGAAACCGCGGGAGGCGGCACTGAGACTGCACTTGCATCGCGTTCCTGTGCCTGTGTCGAAGCCGCGCTCAATGCGGCCAGGCCCGCTAACCCAAGCGCCAATTTTCTCATGCAATCTCCGTGACTTCATTCAGGTTATGCGCGACCGGATGCCCGCAGCCTGATTTCGCCACATGGGTAAGGGTATGACAAGCCCTTTGTCTTGCGACCTGTGCGATTTTGCCCTCCACGATTTTGCCCTTCGCGATCATCGTTGCAAAGCCGCGACCACGGCGGCACAAAGGTGCCAACGAAATCCACAAGAATACATCGGGAGATGAGAGAATGTCAGTCAACAGCCTGGGTGCGATGCAGGATTGGGCCATGCGGGTCACCGCGGTTATCGACCACGCCGCGCGTGAAGCGGGAAGCCGCGAAATCGTGACCCGCTGGGCCGACGGCAGCGAAACACGCACCGATTGGGCCGGCATCCGCACCGACGCGCTGAAAATGGCGCAGGCGCTCGAAGCACTCGGCATCAAGCCGGGCGATCGCGTCGCAAGCCTTGCGATGAACCATTCGCGCCATCTGGTCAGCTGGTATGGCGTCGCGGGGATGGGCGGGGTGCTCCATACGGTGAACCCGCGCCTGTTCGAAGATCAGCTCGAATATATCGTCACTCACGCCGAAGACCGCGTGCTGCTTTATGATGCCGCGTTCCAACCCATCGTCGACAAGATGAAAGACCGCTGGACCACTGTGGAGCATTACATCTGCTACGACAGCGGCGAGCACACCACCGGTTTCGAGGACTGGATCGGAGAGCAAAGCGGCGACTACGAGTGGTTCACCGGCGACGAACGTGACCCGTGCATGATCTGCTACACCAGCGGCACCACGGGCAATCCCAAGGGTGTTCAATACGAGCACCGCTCCACCGTCATGCACGCGATTTCGGGCCTGCAACCCGCCGCTTTCAATTTCTCCAGCGCCTCTGTGATGCTGCCGGTGGTGCCGATGTTCCACGCGGCGAGCTGGGGTCTGCCCTATGCGGGCGCGATGGCGGGCATCAAATTCGTGTTCTCGGCGGTCAACGATCCGGCGGTGCTGCACGAATTGATGCTGCGCGAAAAAGTGACCGACAGCGCGGGCGTGCCGACCGTGTGGCTCGCGCATTTCCAATATTGCGACAAGGAAGGTTTCGACCTGCCGCCCCTAAAAGCCGCGACCATCGGCGGCTCGGCCTGTCCGCGCTTTATGATCGAGCGGCTGATGAAAAACGGCACCCGGGTTCAGCACGCATGGGGCATGACCGAAACCTCGCCGATTGGCACCGTGGGTGGCCCGACATGGGATTGGGACGATCTCAGCTTTGAGGAAAAGGTCGACAAGACCGCGATGCAGGGGCGGCCAGTGTTCGGCGTCGAGCTGCGCACGGTTGATCTCGACGATATGGCCACCGAACTGCCGCGCGATGGCAAGACCAGCGGCGCGCTGCAAATTCGCGGCCCATGGATCATCAAGCGCTACTTCAAGGCCGAGCAGGATGCGGTGAATAACGAGGGCTGGTTCGACACCGGCGACGTCGGCATCATCCACCCCGATGGCACGCTGCAACTGACTGACCGGACCAAGGACGTGATCAAGTCGGGCGGCGAGTGGATCAGCTCGGTCGAGCTGGAAAACGCCGCCGTTGGTCACCCCGGTGTCGCCGAAGCCGCTTGCGTGGGCATGTACCACCCGAAATGGGACGAGCGCCCCGTACTGTTCGTGATCAAGAACGAAGGCTCTGAGGTGACCGGCGACGACATTATCGAGCACCTTAAGCCGCTGATCGCGAAATGGTGGCTGCCCGATGCGGTCGAGTTCGTGGACGACATTCCGCACACGGCGACGGGGAAGATCAGCAAGAAGGACCTGCGGGATCGGTTCGCTGACTATAAGTTGGAGGCGTAAGCGATGGCGCAGCATTACATCGACCCATCGCCCGCCAATTTTCAGGCTTTCAAAGACCTGCCGCGCGACGCGCCGATCCACATGCTCAACCTGTTGCAATATCGCGATTTGGCCGAGTATCCGGAGGGCCACGAGCATCACGGCAACGGTTGGACCGGACGGCGCGCTTATCAGGAATATGGCAAAACCTCCGGCCCGATCTTTTCCCGCGTCGGCGGCAGCATCGTGTGGCGCGGCGCGTTCCAGACAATGGTCACCGGCCCGGACGGCAAGCAATGGCACGACGGCTTTGTCGCTCAATATCCCAATTCGGGCGCGTTCTTCGAGATGATCAAGGACCCGGATTACCAAAAGGCCGTGGTAAACCGCACCGCCGCTTTGGTGGACAGCCGCCTGATGCGCTTTGAGCCGGGCGAGGCTGGTGGGGGCTTCGGGTGAAACCTTCCACATCGTGTGAGTTCGGATGGTGAGGCACCGGTCTTGAAAAGGGCATTCGCGCTAATCCTTACCATCGCACTTGCGGGTTGGGCTCTCTACCTCTTGCGCGGCGTGCCGGATGATGAAATCCC
>JBCCOF010000050.1:0-18190 GCA_039025455.1 Pseudomonadota bacterium
GTCTTCCCGAATTTCAGCCCGTCCGGCCTGCTCGCAGGTCTTGGTATAGGCGCCGTCGCCATCGGGTTTGCGTTTCAGGATTTCTTCGAGAACTTCCTCGCCGGTGTGATGATCATGCTGCGCGACAAGATGCAGATTGGCGACGCGATCAAAACCGGGGACATCCACGGCAAGGTCGAGTTTATCAGCCTTCGCGAAACGCATATCCGCTCATTCTCGGGCGAGTTGCACGTCGTGCCCAACTCGATGCTGTTCAAGGATGCGGTCGAAGTGATCACCGATCAGGACGAGCGTCGTTTCGAGGTCGTTATCGGGGTCGCTTATGACACTGATCTTGACGTGGCGGACGATGTGATCCGCAAGGCCGTTGCTGGTGCGGAATTCGTGAACAGCGATAAGGACATTCAGGTCCTCGCCGACACGTTCAACTCAAGCTCGGTCGATTTCCTCGTGCGCTGGTGGGCAGCCTCTTCGGGCACCGAAGCCGTGATGAACCGCGACAAGGTCATCCGCGCGATCAAACGCGGACTTGACGAAGCCAACATCGAAATCCCCTTCCCCTATATCACGCACACGTTCAAAGAGAGCGTGCCGATGGGAGAAGGATTGCGCGAGGCCGCCTAACGGTCTGGTCTCTCCTTCACCCGATCCCAGGGAGAGACACGACATGCAAGTACTCAAACACGATCCGGCCCGATTTGCTAATCTGCCCGACTACGATTTCGCCGAGAACTGGCTGGAAATCGACCTGGGAGACGGCTTTTCGGGCCGGATGCATTACCTAGATGAAGGCCCTGCAGATGGCCCTCCCGTCCTGCTGTTCCATGGAGAACCGAGCTGGTCTTTCCTGTATCGCAAAATGATCCCTGTTCTGGTCGATGCGGGATTCCGATGCCTCGCCCCTGACCTGATCGGCTTTGGCAAAAGCGACAAGCCCGACGATATCGGCTTTTACACCTATGACCGGCACATCAGCTGGCTGAAGCAATGGCGCGATGCCGTTGTGCCTGAGCCTGCGGCTTTATTCTGTCAGGATTGGGGTGGATTGCTGGGCCTTCGCATGGTTGGCGAGGAGCCCAAGAAGTTCACCTGCGTGGTCGCGAGCAACACCTTTCTGCCAACCGGCGGCACGCCCTCCCCCGCCTTTCTCGCATGGCGAACCTTCGCTAAATCATCGCCCGAATTCAAAATTGGAGAGCTGTTGCAGCGCGCGACCGCGACCGAACGGACACCCCAAGAAGTCGCGGCCTACGATGCCCCCTTCCCCGACGAACCGAGCAAAGCCGGCGCCCGTGCTTTCCCAGCGCTCGTTCCGGTCGAAGACGGCATGGACGGGATCGCGCAGAACAAGGCCGCTTGGGAGGGTTTAGCCGCATTCGACCAACCGTTCCTGACGCTGTTCGGCGAGGATGATCCGGTGACCGGTGGCCTCGCCGCGCCCCTGATCGAGCGCATCGCGGGCGCGAGGGGTATGCCGCATGGGATGCTCTCCACTTGCGGGCATTTCTGTCAGGAAGATCGCCCCGTCGAACTCGCACAAGGGGTTATCGACACGGCGAAGAAAGCAGGCGTGCTCGCTTGACGCTTCCGCTTTGACCGACAAAACGGCCTATCTCAGCCGGACACAGGAATACGCTCTAGCCGTCACCGTGGCCGCGGTTACGGCCAATGCCTATTACGTGCACCCGATCATCGGCGAGATTGCGCGCGATTTTGGCGTCGGCGAGGCGCGGATCGGGGTCGTCCCGGCGCTCAACCAACTGGCATTGGCGCTCGGGATATTTCTGCTTCTGCCGCTGGGGGATCGCTATTCGAACCGCACCTTATGTCTAATCTTCGTCGCTCTGCAGAGCGCGTTTATGCTGGGCATGGCGCTGGCTCAGGGCTTTGCGCTGTTTACGCTGGCTTCAACGCTGCTCGGTTTTGTCACCATCGCGCCCTATCTTATCCCGGCCTTCGCATCGAAGCGGGTTGCGCCCGAACGCCTCGGGCAGGTCACAGCCTTGCTCACCGCCGGTGTGATCTTCGGAATACTCGTCGCGCGGGTCGGCGCGGGTGTGGTGGCGGAGCATTTGGGCTGGCGGACCGTCTATTGGTGCGCCTTTGCGATCATGGCGCTGACCACTGTGCTGTTGCCGATCACCATGCGCAGTGAAACCGCTCCGTCCAAACGCCCAAGCGGAAGCTATGTGGCGCTGCTGCGTTCGGTATTCACGCTGGCGATGCAGCATCGCGATATGCTCGTTTCGGCCCTGATTCAGGCGCTGAATTTCGGAGCGTTCACCGCGACGTGGCTGGCATTGGCGCTGTATCTGACCAGTCCGGAAATGGGCTACGGTGTCGATACAGTCGGCTATCTCGCAGGGCTTGCCGCCGTCAGCATATTTTCAACACCACGCCTTGGCCGCTGGGCCGATCGCATAGGAGCCAAACGCGCTCGCGCGCTCACGGCCATTGTGCAGGCAGTCGGAATCGCGATGTTCTATCCGCTCGGGTTTTCGGCTTGGGCGCTGATCGTTCCGCTGATCGTCGTCAATATGGTGGGGCCGACAATTGATGTGACGGGGCGCATGACGTTCCTCGCGCTCGAACCAGCGATCCGTACGCGGCTGACCACGAGCTATATCGTAATCATGTTCCTCGGCGGCGCGCTGGGGAGCGTCTTGGGCACGAGCGTCTATGATTGGGGCGGATGGGCTGGCACGTGCGGGCTGTTGATGGGAATGTCGGCGATGGTCACCCTGCTCTCGATCTATTCAGTGAGGGCGCAGTCACGGGCGCGCGCTTAGGATGACGAGTAGCAAATCCGCGCTGAAGCAGCGACGCGGTAGCCCAACAAAGACTCCAAAACGGTAGCGCAACAGAGAACGTGCGCCCGACAGGATTCGAACCTGTGGCCTCCGGATTAGGAATCCGATGCTCTATCCACCTGAGCTACGGGCGCTTACGTACCGTTTAGCAGGCTGGAATTGCCAATCAATCAATTCAATTTATCGGGCGGAGCAACCGGGAACGGCAGCGGCGCAATCGGCACGCCTTCATCCACCAAAGCCTTGGCCTCTTCTAGGCTTGCCTGACCATGGATCGGCTTCTCGTCGCGCTCGCCATAGTGCATTTCGCGCGATTTCTCGGCGAAGGTGTCGCCGACATAGGTGCTCTTTTCGAGCGCCTTGGCCTGAGCCTTGGCCAGCTCGGTCAGCGCCTTTTGCACTTCGGCGGGCATGGGTGCGTTTGAAAGATCCTGCGCGGGCTGGTCATCTGACATGACAATCGCTTGGCTCGCAGTATTGCCCTTGGCTGGAACCGCTGGTGCCATGGGTGCCTTGTCGACTTCACTGGTTCCACATTCCGGGCAGGCGATCATCCCGCCGCTGCGCTGGGCGTTATAGTCGTCGCTCGACCCGAACCATCCTTCGAAGCGGTGGCCGTTGCGACAATGAAGATCGTAGACAATCACCCGGCTGAGTTAGGGATTGCGCGGCGATTGGCAAGGCTTGGGACTTGCGCGCGAACCTCGGCGATGCGCTCCAAGTCAATGTCGCAAAAGCCCAGACCGGCTTTCTCACCGCCCATATCGAGCAGACCTTCCCCCCACGGGTCAACGACAAGGCTGTGGCCGTATGTCTCGCGCCCGTCCTCGTGCCGCCCGACTTGCGCTGCGGCGATGACGAATGCGGAGGCTTCGATAGCGCGGGCGCGCAGCATGACGTGCCAATGTGCTTGGCCGGTCGGGACGGTGAAGGCAGCGGGGACCGCAATGGCATCGCACCGGCGGTTGCCGAGTTCCTCGAACAAGGCGGGGAACCTCAGATCGTAGCAGATCGTCAGGCCGAGCCGACCGATGGGCGTATCGTCGATCGTGACGGCTTCCTTGCCCGGTTCGTAGGCAGCGCTCTCGCGCCAGGTTTCCCCTGTTGAGAGCTCGACATCGAACATGTGCATTTTGTCATAGGTGACAGGCGCATGGTCTCCGCCGCGAAAGTAGAGCGAGCGGTTGGCCCAGCGCGCGCCCTGCCCGCGCATTGGCATCGAACCGAGCGCCACATCAATACCGGAGGTGGCTGCGGCGTCGTGAAGCCGTTGAACCAACTCGCCGGGTCCGTCGCTTTCGATCCATGGCCCTGCCCGTTTTCGGTCGCGGTCCATCAGGATCGAGATTTCAGGGGTGAACAGCACTTCTGCTCCCGCCTCGACCGCCTCTCGCATAGCCGCTTCAATTGCCGCGCAATTTTCCTCGGGATCGATGCCCGAAGTCATTTGAAGGACTGCAATCCCGGGCATTGGTATGGGTTACCCAGCCAACAAGGCGTCAAGCTTGCCCGCTTCTTCAAGCGCGGCGAGATCGTCCGACCCGCCTACATGCGTCTCGCCGATAAAGATCTGCGGAACCGTCATTGCACCGGGCGCTCGCGCGCGCATCTCGTCGCGCTTTTCTCCGCCCATGGTGATGTCGTACTCGTTAAACGCGGCGCCTTTGGACTTCAAAAGGTGCTTCGCCCGCACACAGAACGGGCAAGCAAACTTGGTGTAAATGTCGATGGTTGGCGTCGCCATGAATGGTGTCCCGATTGTTTATCCCCTCCGGGAAGCCTCGCGCGCTTTGGCGCTCTTGAAACATCCCGGTGGCCACCCAGATATACGGTGTCGCGACGTTTCGCCAGTGTTTGGGGAACATCATCGCGGCAACAGCGGGCGCTGCATGAGGCAGGCCTGCGTTAACATTCAAATTGCTCAAGCAAGAGGATTTGCAAACTATGTCACGTCTTGATTTTACCCCGTATCGCCGCAGCACCGTTGGTTTTGACCGCGTCTTTGACCTGCTCGAAAGCCAGGCTCGCAATGCAGGCGACAATTATCCCCCTTTCAACATCGCGCGCAGCGGTGAAGACAATTACCGCATCACGCTGGCAGTGGCTGGATTCCGCCCGGAAGATATCGATATCACCGCGCAGCAGAACCTGCTCACCGTGCAAGGCAAGCGCCGCGAAGACGTCGATGATGGCTCGGAATTCCTGCATGTCGGGATCGCCAATCGAGGCTTTGAACGCCGTTTTGAACTGGCCGATTATGTCCGCGTTGAAAATGCCGACCTTGCCGACGGACTGCTGATCATCGATCTGGTGCGCGAGGTGCCGGACGCGATGAAGCCTAAGAAGATTATCGTGAACGGCGCGGCAACTCTTGCCGCGGTGCCTGAGACGAAATCGGAAAAGGATGCCGACGCGGCCTAACCGCTCTCGGTCTCAACCTATCAAAAGCTGAAAAAATGAGTGGGGGTGGGTCGATTGATCCACCCCCGCGACGTTTCAGTCGCCTCAACTGGTGATGATCGTCCGGGTCGCAGAAGACGATCAGCGCCGGTAGAGCCTGATAAGCCCAGCGGCACTGCGTCGTGTGCGTTAGGCTAATTTATGCAACCGGAAGGGGAATTCTGCGCCCTACCCCCTTAATAAAACCTATAGGCCGCCCTCGGGTAATGCGAATCCGGCGTCAAGCGCAAGGCTAAACTCCTGCACTTGTAAAAACGCGACAGGTTTTGAGCTGTTATGGGACAATGTCGCCGATTTTAGCCTGAAATGACGCTCTAAAGAGAGCGCAACCGGACTTACACCAGTCGAGACTGCTCCAGCGCAGCGGCCACAAAACCGGCGAACAGGGGGTGCGGATCAAAGGGACGCGATTTCAGCTCGGGGTGAAATTGCACACCGACAAACCATGGATGATCCGGGCGCTCGACAATCTCGGGCAAAAGGCCATCAGGTGACATTCCTGCAAACACCAGGCCTTGCCGTTCGAGTGGCTCGATATAGGCGCTGTTGACCTCGTAACGATGCCGGTGGCGCTCGGAAATCGAAGTCGCTCCGCCATAGATCCGCGAGGTATGGCTGTTGCCTGCCAGTTTCGCCTCATAAGCACCAAGACGCATCGTCCCGCCCAGATCGCCGCCAGCCTGCCGTTGCTCGATCCCGTCCTCGCTCATCCATTCGGTGATAATCCCGACAACCGGCTCATCGGTCTCTCCGAATTCGGTCGAAGAAGCGCTGGTGATGCCGGCCTCGCGCGCGCCCTCAATGCAGGCCATCTGCATGCCGAGACAGATACCGAAAAACGGCACATTGCGTTCGCGTGCAAACCGCACGCTGGCAATTTTTCCTTCGCTTCCGCGCTCGCCAAAACCACCGGGCACCAAGACACCATGAAGGGGCTCAAGCTCGGCGAGGATTTCGCTCTCGTCGCCTTCAAACAGCTCGGCATCGATCCACTTGATATTGACCTTGACCCTGTTGGCCATCCCACCATGCACAAGCGCCTCATTGAGGCTCTTATAAGCATCGGGCAGGCCGACATATTTGCCGACTACGCCGATGGTCACTTCGCCCTCGGGATGGAAATAGCGGTCTGTAACATCGTCCCAAGCTTCAAGTGAAGGCTCAGGGGCATCGGTAATACCGAACCCGCGCAAGACCTCTGCATCCAATCCGGCCTGGTGATATTGCAGCGGCACCGAATAAATCGATGGTGCATCAAGCGCGGGGATAACCGCTTGTTTTCGCACGTTGCAAAAATTCGCGATCTTCTGGCGCTCACCATCTGGGATCGGGTGCTCTGCCCTGCAAAGCAAGACATCGGGCTTGATACCAAGGCTCGCCAATTCGCGAACAGAATGCTGCGTCGGCTTGGTTTTAAGCTCACCTGCGGCGGCGATATAGGGAACCAGCGTCACATGAACGCTAAGCGTCTGTTGCGGCTCCAGTTCGTTCCGCAGCTGCCGAATAGCCTCCATGAAAGGCAGCGACTCGATATCGCCAACCGTCCCGCCAATCTCGCATAGGATGAAATCGTGATCATCCTGATCATCGAGCGCGAATTGTTTGATAGCGTCGGTGACATGCGGGATGACCTGCACCGTGGCGCCAAGATAGTCACCCCGTCGCTCGCGCTGAATAATGTCGCGGTAAACCCGCCCTGACGTGATATTGTCGCTTTGACGCGCCGATACGCCGGTAAAGCGCTCATAATGACCCAGATCGAGATCAGTCTCCGCGCCATCGTCGGTGACGTAGACTTCTCCATGTTGATACGGGCTCATCGTGCCCGGATCGACGTTCAGATAGGGGTCAAACTTGCGAATGCGGACCTTATAGCCACGCGCTTGCAGCAGCGCCGCAAGGCTTGCCGCCATTAGACCTTTGCCGAGCGAGGAGACCACGCCGCCGGTGATAAATATGTACCGCGCCATGGGAGTTGGGCCTTAAGCCGTGTCTTGGATTCGAGGCAAGCGGAATGCGTCGTTGCGCGACGCTCCATCCACATAAGTTTTGCGTTTAGCCCGGCAGGGCCGGCTCATTGACCCAATGGATCGTCGTCTGCTGGCTCAGGCGACGTTTGTTCGGAATCTGGCGCTGCGTTTGAGTCGGTTGGCTGAGCCAACGGATCAGCGCCTGCCGGCGTCTCGGCCTCTTTGAGCAGGTCAGCAGCACCACCTGTCTGAGTTTCACGATCAAGCGTGGTCGAGATCGCATCAGTGCTTGTTGTATCCACTGCGACAGCCGCCAGAGCGATCGACAGCGCAACAAATGCCACGGCGAGCCACTTGGTCGAGCGCGACAGGAAATCAGCCGCGCCGCGTGTGCCAAGCGCACCGCTGGGATTGCCGCCAATGCCAAGGCCACCGCCCTCCGAGCGCTGCATTAGCACGACGCCGACAAGCGCGGCCGCGATGATGGCTTGGATTACGGTCAGAAAAATGAACAATGACATGGCTTGGTCTCTACTTGGATTTGGCCGTTCATGTAGTCTTGCGCGCGCTGCACCACAAGAAGCGACCAGAATTTGGTTTCATGAGCCCCTGCGGATTTCGGATCAGACTTCCGCCGGGCCTTCGACTGCGAGCGCAATGCCCATAAAGCTGTCGACACTCAGGCTCGCCCCACCGACCAGCGCACCGCCGACATCGGCAGCGCCCAGGATCTCGGCGGCATTTTCCGGTTTGACCGAGCCGCCATAGATGATGCGTATCTCGGCGGATTGCTCTTCGCCGTAAAGCTCGTTCAGCAGCTCGCGGATGACCGCGTGCATTTCCTCGATATCTTCGACGGTCGCGGCGTTCCCGCTGCCAATTGCCCAGATCGGTTCATAGGCGACGGTCAGTTTTTCACCTGCATCGCCCAGTGCCTCTCCCGGTTCGGGCAAGGAGGCCTTAAGCTGCTTTTTCACAGTCGCGGCTGCACGGCCACTCTCGCGCACCTTGGCTGATTCGCCGCAGCACATGATTACGCGCAACCCTGCCGCGATGGCGGCTTCGGCCTTTGCCCGCACCAGTGCGTTGGTCTCGCCAAATTCCTCGCGGCGCTCGCTGTGGCCGAGGATTACGAATTTTGCGCCCGCATCGGCGATCATTGCAGCGGATATCGCACCAGTATGCGCGCCTTCCGCCTCGTGATGGCAATCCTGCGCGCCAACGCCGATTTGCTCCGCTTCGCGATGAACCGGGTGGATCAGCGTGAAGGGCGGAGCAATCGCCACTTCGACTTTCATATGGCGTTGGGCGGCACGATCCATGGCGCGCGCGTCGGAAAGCATCGCGCGGGTGCCGTGCATCTTCCAATTTCCAACGATAAGTGGCCGCTGGGGCATGTAAGTTTCCTGCGTATCTTCGAATCTTGCGATGCGATTTAGAGTTAGGGGGCGGCGTCCGCTAGCGGAGTGTGAATGTTCAGTCAAAAGGCATGTTGACCTGTTGCCGCGAGGTCGCAGGGCCGATATGGGCAATACACGCGATTTGGCTAGCTTGAAAAAAGCGCACCAAAACGTGCGTCGACCGTTTCTCTCGCTTCAGGACATCAGCACAGACCATGCTTTCGGCATTTCGCAATTTCTTTCAGTCGAAGTTCGGCCTCGCCATCTTCGGTGGCATCGTTGCTTTGATCGCGGTTTCAATGACGGCGGGCGATCTTGTCGGCAACACGTTCGGCGGTATTTCAGGCGGTGATCAGGTTGCCTTGGTTGGCGATGATCGCATTGATGCTCAGGAATTTAGCGACAGCGCCGAATCTGCCTTGCGACAGGTTCAAGGCGAAAACCCCACGCTGACCATGGCGGCATTTGTTGATCAGGGCTTGCTCGATGAAGTCCTTAACCAGATGATCGATCGCTACGCCATTGGTGCCTATGCCGAGAAATACGGCCTGCGTGCAGGCGACAATCTGGTAAATAGCGAAATCTTGAAATTTGGCGCTTTCAAAGGGGTGGACGGAAACTTTGATCAGGAAGCCTATCAGCGCGCCCTGAGCCAGCAGGGGATCACTGACGAAATCTTGCGCCGCGATCTGGCCGACGGTTTGCTTGCCCAACAATTGCTGGGGCCCGCTTTTGCAAGCCCGCAAATGCCCGCCAAGATGGCGCGTCAATATGCGGCTTTGGTGACCGAGCGTCGCAAGGGTCAAATTGCCCTGATCCCCAGCACCGCCTTCACCCCGTCGGGCGACCCGAAGGCGGATGTGCTGGCCAAATTCTATGAGGACAACAAAGCCCGCTTCACCCAACCAGAGCGGCGCACAATGCGTTACGCGGTGTTTGGCGCGGATCAGTTGAAGAATAACTTCACTGCCAGCCAGGCAGATATCAAGGCGCGCTACGAGTCCGAGCCAGAGCGCTTTGCTGCGAGCGAGACCCGCAGTGTCACTTCCTTCCTGGTCCCGACCGAAGACGCCGCTAACTCTATTGCGGCTCAAGTCCGCGGCGGGCTGTCGCTCGAGGCAGCGGCGCAGCAGGCCGGATTTGCGGTTTCAACCGTCGAAAACCAGACCAAGGAACAGATGGCCTCTAGCTACAGCGCTGCTGTGGCGGATGCTGTCTTCAAGGCGCAGCGGGGCCAGATTGCCGATCCTGCTGCCAGCGCGCTCGGATTTTACATCGCACGGGTCGATAACATCACCAAGACCCCTGCCCGTTCGCTCGCGCAGGCATCGGATGACATCAAGAAACTGATCGAAACCGAGAAAACAGCGGCTGCGCTTGCGTCCATGGCTGAAGAGATCGAGGATGATGTCGATGGTGGCACATCGATCACCGATGTCGCGGAAAAGTTCGATCTTGAGATCGTCACCACAGCGCCGACCCTCGCCGATGGTCGCATTTTCAACAATCCCGGCACGACTCTGCCGCAGGTGCTGTTGCCGACGCTGAGCACAGCGTTCCAAATGGATGAAAGCGAGCCGCAGCTTACCGAGTTGGTCCCGGGTGAACAGTTCCTCGTTTTCGATGTGCTTGAGGTCGAAGAAGCCGCAGCCCCGCCGCTCGCTCAAGTGCGCGAAGAAGTAATCGCGGCGTGGAAGCTGTCCGAAGGCAGCAAGAAAGCCAAGGCGGCTGCGGATCGCATTCTGAAAAAGGTTCGCGGCAAATCGACGCTCAAAGCCGCGTTGGACGCAGAGGACGGCGATTTCCCTCCGACCGATCAGATTGACCTCGCTCGCCAAGAGCTGATGGCATCGCGCGAGCGCGGGGTTCCACCAGCTCTTGTACTGCTGTTTAGCATGGCAGAGGGTTCGACCAAAGTACTCGAGGCACCGAACGATGCCGGTTGGTATGTTGTAGATCTCGACGACATTTCGGCAGAGACACTGGCGAGTGACAGCCCGATCCTTGCACAGACGCGTCTGCAACTCGCACCCGCGCTTAGCAATGAGTACGCCGATCAAGCGACTGCCGCGATCCGCGCCGAGATTGGCGTCGAGCGCAACGAAGCGGCAATCGAAGCTGTTCGCGATTTGCTCCTTGGCAACAACTAAGCGCGATAGCGCGAGAGCCGCGTGAACGAGAGCGTGAACAAGTTTGGCCCGCATTCCACTCCCCTCCCCGCAAACGCGCCGGAGAATGCGAAGGAAGCCGCGCGCGCATTGGCTGTGGGTGAAACGACATTGGTCTGGCGCAAGATCATCGCCGACAGCGATACACCAGTGGGAGCGGCACGCCGTCTGATCAAACCGGGGCGCGGTGATTTTCTGCTCGAATCGGTCGAAGGCGGCGAAGTGCGCGGGCGATACAGCTTGCTTGGTCTGGACCCTGATCTGGTGTTTCGCGGCAGCGAGGGTGTGGCCGAGATTAATCACAAGTGGCAGAGCGACACAGCCGCGTTTGAAGCGTGCGAAAACGATGCTTTGGTGGAACTGCGCGCGCTTGCCGAGGCCTGCCGGATCGACGTGCCGGACGCCCTTCCCCCGGCGCTCGCCTGCCTAGTAGGCTATTTCGGATATGAGACGATTGGCCTTGTCGAGCGCCTTCCCCGCGCCGAGCCGAGCGAGTTAGCCCTGCCTGATCTGCTCTTCGTGCGTCCGACCATTATTCTGGTCTTCGACGGTCTCACCGACGAGATGTTCTGCATCGCTCCGATCTGGGAAGCGACTGACCCCGCGTCAGCAATCACCCTGGCGGGCGAGCGGATCGATGAAACACTGCGCGCCCTGTCGCAGCCGCGCCCGAGCGAACCCTCGATTGATGACAGCACCGCCGAGCCGGAGCTGTCGCCGGTCATATCGGGGGAGGACTACAAAGCGTTGGTCGCGCGGGCGAAGGATTACATCCTCGCCGGCGACATCTTTCAGGTCGTTCTGGCGCAGCGTTTTACCTGTCCCTTCGAGCTTCCTCCGCTGTCGCTCTATCGCGCTTTGCGCCGGGTGAACCCCTCCCCCTTCCTCTATTTCCTCGACCTGCCCGGCTTTGCGATTGTGGGCAGCAGTCCCGAAATTCTTGTGCGGGTGCGCGATGGGGAGGTCACCATCCGCCCCATCGCCGGAACGCGCCCGCGCGGCGCTACGCGCGCCGAAGACGACGCCAATGAAGTCGAACTGCTCGCCGACCCCAAGGAATGCGCCGAACACCTGATGTTGCTCGATCTGGGGCGCAACGACGTGGGCCGGGTGGCAGCGCGCGGCAGTGTCGAAGTGACTGACAGCTTCACCATCGAACGCTACAGTCACGTGATGCATATCGTCAGCAATGTTGTGGGTGAATTGGCGCAGGACAAAGACGCGCTCGATGCGATGTTCGCAGGGTTCCCTGCTGGAACCGTTTCGGGCGCGCCGAAGATTCGCGCCTGCGAGATTATCGCTGAACTCGAGCCGGAAACGCGCGGCGCCTATGCCGGCGGCGTTGGCTATTTTGCGCCCGACGGCTCGGTTGATTCGTGCATAGTCCTGCGCACCGCTGTGGTGAAAGACGGGACCATGCATGTTCAGGCTGGCGCGGGGATCGTCGCGGACAGCGACCCTGAGAGCGAACTCGCCGAATGCCGCGCCAAGGCGGGTGCGCTGATTGCGGCTGCGCGCGAGGCGGTACAGGTCGCGAGCGAACCGGGGTTTGGTCAATGACGTACAGATTGAAGCATCTTGGTGCAGCCGCTCTGGCAATTGCACTCGCCGCCTGTTCCGAACAGCCCGAGGGCGAGCCGATCGTGCGCACCGAGCTTGGCGAATCTGTTGCCAGCGAGGAAACCACGCCAGAACCCGAGGCGACACCGGACGAGCCCGAAGTCGCCTCGGCCTGCCGCGCCGTCGAATTCGAGAGCATTTCGCTCACTCATTGCACCGCGGATCCGGCCCAGCACCGCATCTCCACCGCCTATGCGCAATCGGGCAACCGCTTCGGGACGCTTAATGCCTTTGCCGAAACCGTTGATAAGCGCACGATAGCTTTCGCCATGAATGGCGGGACGTTCGGCGACGATGGAAAGCCGCGGGGATACTTCGTGCAAGCCAAGGATCGCATGGTCGAGCTCAATCGCGGCGATGGCGAAGGCAATTTCTACCTCAAGCCCAATGGCGTGTTCTTCGGCACGGGCGGCACGTGGCGGTTGCTCGGAACCAATACGTTTTACTCGACCGTCGGCGACCGCCCGGAATTTGGCACCCAAGGCGGTCCGATGCTGGTGGTCAGTGGCAAATTGCACCCCGAAATCGCCGAAAACGGCCCATCGCGCGCGATCCGCAACGGCGTGGGCGTTGGCGCGGATGGCAAGGCCCATTTCGTGATCTCCAACGATCCGCTCAGCTTCGGGCAATTGGCGCGCTATTTCCGCGATGAGATCAAAGTGCCCAACGCGCTGTTCCTCGACAGCAAATCATCTTCGCTCTGGGATCCGGCGACAAACCGGCTCGACAAAGGGCGCGTTGGCCCGATTTTAGTTGTGACGAAGCGAGAAAGTGCAGGCGGATGAGCACACCGGTGAACGAACGGCGCGGATTGTATCCGGAAATCGAACCCTACGAGACCGGCATGCTCGATGTCGGCGAAGGCCATTCACTCTATTACGAGCGCGTTGGCACACCCGGCGCAAAACCAGCGGTTTTCCTTCACGGCGGACCGGGTGGCGGGATGGCTCCCTCGCACCGCCGCCAATGGAACCCCGATGCCTATGACGTGGTGCTGTTTGATCAGCGCGGCTGTGGCCAATCGCTGCCCTTTGCCGAGCTTGAGAACAACGACACGTGGCGCATCGTCGCTGATATGGAGCGCCTTCGGATACATTGTGGATTCGACCGCTGGCAGGTCTTTGGCGGAAGCTGGGGCTCCACACTCGCGCTCGCCTATGCCCAAAAACATCCCGAGCGCGTGACCGAGCTGATCCTGCGCGGTATCTTTCTTGCGCGGCAACGCGAGAAGCACTGGCTCTACACCTATGGCGCGAGCGAAATCATGGCCGAGCAATGGGACCAGTTCACCGGCCTCGTTCCCGAAGAGGAGCGCGGCGATCTGGTGAAGGCCTATTACGAGCGGCTGACCAGCGAAGATGAACCGGTACGGTTGGCGGCAGCGAAGGAATGGTCTTTGTGGGAGGGCAATGTGGCGACCCTGCTCCCCAATCCCGGCCTACTGGACGAATTTGCCGACCCGTCGAAAGCCGTGCCTTTCGCGCGAATTTGCGCGAAGTATTTCCTTGAGGACTTCTTCTTGGAAGAAAGCCAATTGCTCAACGATGCGGACGTGATTGCGGATATCCCGGGCATTATGGTGCAAGGTCGCCACGACATTTGCACCCCGCCAAGCGCGGCATGGGCGCTGAAGAAGGCTTGGCCGAAAGGTGACCTGTGGATCGTTGACGATGCAGGCCACTCGGCCAGCGAGCCGGGCATTGTGGATGGACTGGTTCGCGCGACGGATCGGTTTGCGTAGGCCCCCAGTTCCCGTTCACCCTGAGCTTGTCGAAGGGCTGTCCTTCTACTTTGCTCGTATGTCAAAATGAAAAGCAGTGCTTCGACAAGCTCAGCACGAACAGATTTCAAATTAGGTTCTTGATCAGATCAAGCGGAACGCCGAAAGACCTCCCATGATCCTCGTCATCGACAATTACGACAGCTTCACCTTCAACCTTGTCCATTATCTAATGGAGCTGGGTGCTGAGGTGCGGGTCGAACGCAATGACGCGCTCACCGCAGCCGAAGCGGTGGCCAGCGATGTGGCGGGCTTTCTGATTTCGCCCGGCCCGTGCACGCCCAACGAAGCGGGCATCAGCCTCGATCTGGTCGCGGCCTGCGCCGATGCGGGAAAGCCGCTCATGGGCGTGTGCCTTGGGCATCAGGCCATCGGACAGCATTTCGGCGGGCGCGTGGTTCGCGGCGGGTTGATGCATGGCAAAACCTCTCCCGTCACGCACGATGGCACCGGACTGTTCGCAGGCCTGCCCTCGCCTTACAGTGCGACCCGCTATCACAGCCTTGAAGTGGTCGATGTGCCGGATGTTCTCGTCGCCAACGCCTTCGCCGCAACGCCCGGTGTCGATGAGACCAGCGTAATGGGCTTTCGCCATACAGACCTGCCGATCCACGGGTTGCAGTTCCACCCTGAAAGCATAGCGACCGAGCATGGCCACGCGCTGCTTGCGAACTTCCTGAAAATCTGCGGGATTGATGCCCGATTGCCTGAGAGGATCACGGCGTGACCACCCTTCCCGACGTTTCCGCACCACTGAGCGAAAATGAGGCCGAAACCGCTTTTGGCGCGCTGCTCGATGGCAAAACCAGCGAGGAGGAAATCGAGCAATTCTTGGTCGCTTTGTCGGAGCGCGGCGAAACCTCGAACGAGATCGCTGGCGCTGCGCGGGCCTTGCGCGCGCGCCTGATCCCGATCTCGGCTCCTGAAAATGCGATTGATGTTTGCGGAACCGGCGGCGATGGCCACCACACGCTCAACGTCTCGACCGCCGTTAGTCTTGTGGTCGCGGCCTGCGGAGTGCCTGTGGCCAAGCACGGCAACCGCGCCGCTTCGTCGAAAGCGGGAGCTGCCGATACACTCGAAGCGCTTGGTCTCGATATGGATGCCGCGGGGCGCACGGCGGAGAAAACGCTGGCCGAAATCGGTATCAGTTTCCTGTTCGCGAAGAACCACCACCCCGCGATGGGCCGTATTCAGCCGATCCGCAAAAAGATCGGAAAGCGCACGATTTTCAACCTGATGGGCCCGCTGTCGAACCCCGCCAAGGTAACCAGCCAGCTGATCGGGATCGCGCGCCCGGCCTATGTTCCGATCTATGCCGGTGCGATGGCCAAGTTGGGCACAGGACGTTCGCTGATTGTGTCGGGCGATGAGGGTCTCGATGAGCTCAGCCTTGCGGGAGGCAATGAAGTTGCTGTTGTCACGGGAAATGCGTTCGAAATGCAGCGGATGCACCCTGATGATGCGGGCCTTTCGATGGCACCAATCGAAGCGATTCGAGGCGATGATGCGACCCACAACGCAGCGGCATTGAAAGCCCTTCTGATGGGCGCGCCGGGACCATACCGTGATGCGGTGTTGTTCAACGCTGCCGGAGCTCTGGCTGTGGCTGGCCAAGGCTCTGAATGGAATGACCGCGTAGCTATGGCGGGCGAAGCGATCGACTCAGGCCGAGCGATGGCACTGCTCGACAAGTGGATTGCGATGGCGGTCTGAAAGGCATGAACAAGCTCGAAGAAATCTGCGCAACCAAGCGCGATGAAGTCGCCGCCCGCAAAGCCGCGACTAGCACCGCAGCGCTCGAAAGCGCCGCCAGCAAACAGACCGCTCCGCGCGGTTTCGAAGCGGCTCTGCGACGCGCCAGCGCCGACGGCTTTGGCCTGATCGCAGAGATCAAACGCGCCAGCCCCTCCAAAGGCCTGATCCGCGAAGACTTCCACCCGGCAGCGCACGCGGCGGCTTATCAATCGGGCGGCGCAACCTGCCTCTCTGTCCTGACCGATGCGCCCTATTTTCAGGGGCACGAGGATTATCTCGTCCAAGCCCGCAATGCCTGCGACCTCCCCGTGCTGCGCAAGGACTTTATGGTCGATCCGTGGCAGTGCCTCGAAGCGCGCGCGATTGGGGCCGATGCGATCCTGATCATCGTCGCGGCGCTCGACAACATCGCCATGGCCGAGATCGAAGCGGCGGCGCGCGAGCATGCCATGGATGTGCTGGTCGAAGTGCATGACGTGGCGGAGCTGGAACGGGCCGCTGCGCACCTGAAATCGCGCCTCATCGGAGTGAACAATCGCGATCTGAAGACTTTCACCACCTCGCTTTCAACGACCGAGCGGCTCGCCCCGCTTGCGCCCGAGGGCAGCCTGCTCGTCGGTGAAAGCGGTATTTTCAGCCATGCCGATTGCGAGCGGCTGGCGCGCTCCGGCGTGCGCACCTTCCTCGTCGGCGAGAGCCTGATGCGGTCGGACGATATCGCGCTTGCCACGCGCGAATTGCTCGGTGCACGTTCACCGGCGCAATGAGCGATCTCACTCACCTTGGCGAAGACGGCGCGGCGCACATGGTCGATGTGGGCGGCAAAGCTGCCACTCAGCGCGTAGCGATCGCTTCAGGATTGATCACAATGTCGCCGGAAGCGCTCGCCGCAATCAAGGCCGGAGACGCGCCCAAAGGCGACGTCTTGGGAACCGCACGAATTGCAGGGATAATGGCGGCGAAGCGCACCGGCGAGCTGATCCCGCTCTGTCATCCGCTTGGCCTTGAAGCGGTCAATGTGGACTTCGCATTTGAGGACAATGCCATACGCGCCACGGCCACCGCATCGCTAACCGGAAAAACCGGTGTCGAAATGGAGGCCATGGTGGCCGTTTCGACCGCGCTGCTGACGATCTACGACATGGCCAAGGCCATCGACAAAGGCATGGTCATCGGCGCGGTCCGCCTTATCGAAAAGCGCGGCGGCAAGTCGGGGGTCTGGAAGGCTCCGGCGGAATGAGCGCCATGCTCACGCTCGAAGAGGCGCAGGCTCGATTGCTTGAGCTGGCGCGCCCGACTGAGGTCTTAATGCAGCCCGCCGATGAATTGAAAGGCCCGCGTTGCCTCGCCCGCGATATTCAAGCACTGCGAATCCAGCCCGCTGCCGATCTATCCGCAATGGATGGCTATGCGATTGCAGGCAGCGGGCCATGGCGGCGCATGGGTGAAAGCCGCGCGGGCGCGCCGTTTGCAGGCACCTTGTCAGAGGGACAGTGCGCGCGGATTTCGACCGGAGCGCATATGCCCGAGGGCTCGGATCGGGTGCTTATCCAAGAGAATGCAAAGATCGACGGGGATATCGTCGCTGCCACCGAGCTGCCAGCCCAAGGTCAACACGTCCGCAGGCGCGGGTTCGATTTTGGCGAAGGCGATAACCTTCTGTCCGCCGGAACAAAGGTCGGCCCTGCCCAGATTGCGCTCGCCATGTCCGCCGGTCATGCCGAACTGCCGGTCTGGAGCGCGCCGAGAGTCAGCGTGCTGGATAGTGGTGACGAACTGGTGCGCGACCCATCCCGATGCGGCCCCGGACAAATCCCTGCCAGCAATGGAGCGATGATCGCCGCCATGCTGCAGCCCTATGCCGGAGAGGTGGAGCGCGTGGGGCCTGTACCCGACGAGCGCGCGGCAATGGTCGCGGCCTTGGATACCGCCGAGCGCGCCGATATCATCGTTACCTCGGGCGGCGCCTCGGTCGGCGATCATGACCATCTTCAAGATGCGCTCCGGGATTGGGGCGCAGACCTCGCGTTCTGGAAAGTCGCGATCAAGCCAGGCAAGCCGCTATTGGTGGCGACCCGCAAGCGCGCAGGTAACCCCGACCAGATAATCGTCGGACTTCCGGGCAATCCGGTTTCGAGTTTTGTCACGTGCTTTCTGTTCGCGCTGCCGCTGGTACGGGCCAATCTGGGTGATCCCTCCCCCCTGCCCAAAACCCGCCCCGCCA
>JBCCOF010000051.1:0-18169 GCA_039025455.1 Pseudomonadota bacterium
ATCGGCTATCACGGCGAGTTCCTCTCCGACACGCGCGGCACCGGCATTATGAACCGCCTGTTCGAGAAATACGGGCCATACAAAGGCGCAGTCGGCGGGCGGAACAACGGCGTGCTTATCTCCAACGGCGATGGCGAGAGCGTCGCCTATGCGCTCAACATGCTGGAGGAGCGCGGCGAGTTGTTCATCGAGCCGCAGATGAAGGTCTATGAAGGCATGGTGATCGGCGAGAACGCCAAGCCCGACGATCTCGAAGTGAACCCGATGAAGGCCAAGCAGCTTTCCAACGTTCGCTCTTCGGGCAAAGACGACGCCATCCGCCTCACCCCCCCGCGCCGCATGACGCTGGAGCAATCCATCGCCTATATCGACGACGACGAAATGGTCGAAGTGACCCCGCAATCGATCCGCCTGCGCAAGACCCTGCTGTGCCCGCACGAGCGCAAGAAAGCGAAGCGGAAGAAGGAGGCGGGTTGAGGCCGCATAAGACCGCTCGTCACGATCAGCTTATCGGCGCCGTTCTTGGCGCATCGTCTGTTGCATCGTTTCGCCAGCCCTCGACCGCGCCCTGCCCGCCCGCTTCGGACTCCAGGGGCTTCGGCTGTTCATAGGCGTCTACGATAGTGGCGGGCTTGACCGGGCGCTCCGTGATCGCGTCGTAGGAATCCAGAAACGGGCGCACATAGGCCTCGCGCAGGCTCCCGTGCGGCTGAACACGGTGCCTGTGGTCCTGATCCAGAATGCCAAAGGTCAATTCCTCGCGCCCGCGCGGCACATAGATCGAGCCAAAGGCCCAGTCCCAGATCGCAAAGATCTCGCCATAGTTCTTGTTGTGATGCTTGGGATCAATCGAGTGGTGGATCTGATGCATCGCCGGGCTCACAAACACGCGGCTGAGGATCGGCCCATACGAGATCCAGATATGCGAATGGCGAAGATTGGCGCCTGCGAAATTGAACAGCGCATAGACCAGATTGATGCCCAGTATCTGCACGAAACCGGTCTGGCCAAATCCCGCCGCCAACAGCCCGATCAGAGGCCCGGCAATGAATGGGTGCAGCAGATTGTGGACGAGGCTGAAAACCGGGTGCTTTCGGGACACGGTAATCGGCGTCATCACCTCTGCGCTGTGATGCACCTCGTGAAACGGCCAGAGCACGCGCCATTCATGCGAGAGCCGATGGGTGCAATAGGTCACCAGATCGTTTGCCATCGCCACCAGCACGGTGAGCAGCAGCAGCGCGGCAAGGCTCAGCGGCTGATCGGACGCATCGGGAAACAGAGGCTGCGCCAAGCCGGCAACCGCCGCTGCCACAAGCGATGTGTTGAAGGCTTTGAGGCCCGGCACAGGGAAGCGCACGAAATAGCCCGCAATATAGAGCTTCAGATCCGTCAGCGATGAGCGATGCAGGTAATATTTGCGCGGAAAAATGAACGCGAGCAGCGAGCGCGACGATGCCTCACCCGCTTCATTCCGGCGCGATGCCATTAAAAAGGCCAACACCCCGCACCCCAGAAACACGCCCCAATAGACCGGGTGCAAGCGCGACGCAGGCGTAATCATGAACGGCTGGGCGAGGTACTCGATCACCTCTGCAACAGTGTCATAGGGCACAAGGCCACCCCTTCTTCGTCCATTCACCAGCGCATTCGAAGGCGAAGGGATAACCTCTCGGGGTTGAGACAATGTTTACGTGAGTGGGGGGTCCGGGGGAGAAGTGGGGGTAAACCGCAACCGGCTCCGGATGAGCGGGGTTAAGAGCTTGGCGATTACTTCGCCTTGCGCCTCTTCACATTGCGATTGACTCGCTTGTTTTGCGCCTCGGCATCGGCTTCGAGCGGGTTCACCAGCTTTTCGTAAAGGCTGAACAAGTGTTCCACGCGGTCGCGGTCGCTTTCAAAGGGCTTTTTGCGATAGAGCCGGTCCACCGCAAGATCGAGCGCGGAATGAGCCTTGCGCAGATTGGCTGGCATAGTGTCGGGATCGTAGAGATCAGCGAGGCTCGAAGTGGGCCATTCGTCACGCGCGTCGAGCACGGCTTGGGCCAGCGTTTCGATCTTGCCCTTCTGCTTTACCGAGATGTCGGGCCATGGGAAGGTGTTATAGACGAGGCCAATGGAGTAACGGTAATCGCTCTTTAGCCGGCCACCTATGTGGCTTAGCCAAGCCATGTGCATCCGGCTGGTAAGGATGGCGAAGTCCAGCTTCGATGCGTTCTCTAAAATATTGACTAAGTTGCTCGGAATTACTGGCGGATGAAGCCATCCGAAAGGCGCGTATTCGCGCCGTTCCGAGCTCACTCCCGGAATTACCATAAACGGCGCGGTAGGCAGCACATTTACGTGGTATCGCTCGGGAGTGCGTGCCAATTCACGCGTCGGTGCACTTTTGCTAGCTTCCCTATAAGCCCGAACCGCTGCATGGCGTGCCTTGAGCTCTGGCATTTCGCGAAGCTCTTTCGGTTTAATGTCATGCAATGCCAGAATCCAACGTTCCCCACCATTGATGAACTCTCGCGATCCAACAAATGGTCTCAAGAACTTCTCTGCGTTTGGCTCAGCGGCAACGAAGTCCGTTTTCTCAGAACCCTGAAAAATATAGTGTCCTCCATCGATGGGCTTCGAGCCAATCTTCACCCGACCTGCCCCATTGATAGGCCTGCTCTCCTCCCGCACCACCAGATGCCGGTTCGCCACGCTATCCGCACCGAACAAATACGCCGACAGCGCCCTATGCCGCGTCTCGTCCGGCTCCCCTTTCACATCATCGTAGCTGAAAAGCCGTTTCTCAGCCCGCTCATAAACACGGTGCGCCAGTCCGATGATAACCACATGGACCTGCGCTTTGCCCCGCGCGTCGGACCCCCACGCGAAGGTTCGATGAGCAAAGTCGATCTCCAAACCGTATCTGTCAAAAAGCACTGGCCAGAGCTGTGCAACCTGCTCACCCTGTGTGATCGAATTGGTCGAAACAAAACCGATGCGCGTTGGTCCCTTATCGAGATAGGCCCCCGCCTTGAGGAACCATGCGCAGACGAAATCCAGCGTCCCCCCGCTTTTGCCAAGATCAGCCAAATCGCGAACCTGCTGGCGTTGCTCGGCGCTCTGGTACTTCGCACCAATAAACGGTGGATTGCCGAGCACCGCAAAGCACTCACTCGCGGGCAGAACTTTTTCCCACTCCGTCTCCAACGCATCGCCGTGCACAATAGTCGCGCTATCGTTAAGCGGAATATCCGCGAACACCTTACCGAAGGTCCGGCCAAGCTCGATATTGGCCAAATGCTCCGTCATCCACATCGCCACTTCAGCAATATGCGCAGGAAATTCCTCCAGCTCTATTCCATAGAACTGGTCGAGTTTGACGACTGAAAGCGCTTCGACCTCCAGCATCATCGGGCTGTTGGGGTCGTAAATCTGCTCAAGCGCTTCCTGCTCCATGCGGCGCAATTCGCGGTAGGTGACCACCAGAAAGTTACCGCAACCGCAGGCGGGGTCAAAGAACTTCAGACCGCCCAGTTTCTCTTGAAATTGCAGCAGCGCAGGCCTTTTTCCGCCATCGCGGCGACCTTTCAGATGCTCTAACTCAGCGCGAAGATCATCAAGGAAAAGCGGTCCGATGACCTTCATTATGTTGGGTTCGGTGGTGTAGTGGGCGCCTTTTTTGCGCCGCTCCACCTTGTCCATCACCGACTGGAACAGTGAGCCAAAAATGGCGGGACTAACCGCGCCCCAATCGAACCGGCAGCAATCGAGCAAATCCTCGCGCATCTGTTTATCAAAAGGCGCGGTACGGACTGCGCCTTTGAACAGGTCGCCATTCACATATGGGAATTTCGCTATCTCTGGATCGCCGCCTGTGAACCGCGCATCGTCCGGCGTATCGAGCACCTCGAAGACTTCGTTGAGCACGCGCCCGACATTTCCCCCGTCCTCATCAGTGCGTTCTTCGATCAGATAGAGAAAATCGTCCTTTGTCTCGAATATGCCTGTGTCGTCTGCGAACATGCAAAAAAGGAGGCGGACCATAATCCGTTCAAGATCAATCCCGCGATAATTCTTCTCATAAAGCGCGTCATGGACCTTGCCGAGCAGTTCGGCCGCTTTGATGCTGACCTCGGCCTGCTTACCATAATTGCGCCGTTGGACGCCGACCATAAAACCGAACGCTTCAACATGCTTGTGAAGCTCGGGCAGCGTGAAAACTACTTCTTGGCGGGTATCGAGCTCGACCAGGCGGAAGCGTTGGAAATCGCAGGTCAACACGAACTTGGGCAGTTCGCGATCCTTTAACCCAAGAACATATTCATAGGCCTGATCTTGGGCCTTATCGAGATCTTTGCCTGCACTCTTCTGTTCGACAAGAAGGACAGATGGCCAGAACAGGTCGATGAAGCCCCTACGGTTCTGATCAATGAGGTCGATCTTCTTTTCGAACACAGCGACGCGTGCGCGCTTGATGCCGAAAATTTCGAAGAACTCATTGTAGAAAGTTTGAGTTTCGCCCTTTTCGTAATGGGCGTCTTTCCAATCCTCGCTAAACGCTTGGGCGCGCCGGCGAATTTCAGACCAACTCAAGCGCATGTACTTCCCTCTCAGTGCGAGACAATACCGCGCAGGATGGCCCTTGCAAGCGCCTGATTTTCCTACCCACCAGCGCCGCCCTATCAATGGCGCGATGGTCTTGCTGCTTTCGCCACTTGCACGCCCTAAAACAGGGGCGCTCCCTGCCCCGCATACCACCCGTGCGCGTAGGGACAGTTTTCTCTCTCAGGACCGTGTAACATGTGGTCCATGTCTCCCCCTGCTGCGGGGGAGCGGGCACGCCTCTCTCGGCAATCAGCCCATAAAGTTGGGCTGGCCGTTGCTTGCGCTTACCCCGCCGTCGACGGGCAGGTTTACGCCAGTGATGAAGCTCGCATCTTCGCTGGCGAGGAAGGCGGCGGCTGCGGCGATGTCTTCGGGTTCGCCCACCCGTTTGATCGCCATGCGGTTCATCACCATCTTCATCGCCATCTCGTTCTCGGTGATCTGCTCAACCATGTCGGAGCGCGTGATCGAGGGGTTGATCGTGTTCACCCGCACGCCCTTTGCGCCCACTTGCAGCGCGAGGCCCCGTGTCAGGTTGGTCACCGCGCCCTTGGATGCGTTGTAAAGCGGCATGGCCGAGTCCCCGCCAATCCCCGAAACGCTGGAAATGTTGATGATCGAACCGCCGCCCTTGGCCTCGCTCTTGATGAGTTCGGGCATAGCGGCGCGCGACATGTAGATGACGCCCTTCACATTGATATCGATCACGCGGTCGATCTGGGCGTCGGTCATCTTGTGCAACACGCCCTGGTCGGCGACGCCTGCGTTGTTGACGAGGCAATCGAGCCCGCCAAATCGCTCGACAGTCCTGGCGACGATGATGCCCGCAAAGTCCGAGCTCGACACATCGCCCGCGACCACCAGCGTGCGCTCCGGGTCGAGCGTGTCCGCTACCGCAGCGCACTTCTCTGCGTTGCGGGCGTTGATGACCACATTCGCGCCCTCATCGTGAAAGCGGCGTGCGATCCCCTCGCCAATGCCGGTCGATGATCCGGTGACGATGACGGTGAAGCCGGCGAAGCGGGTGGATTGGGTCATGTGCGTGTGTCCTTTGGAGTGATGTGTGATTGCAAAACCCCCTAACACGGCTTTTGTGCCTTGCCAGCATGCCGGGATCATGCGGCGCTGTGGCCAAAGCGGGTCGGCCCTGTTACCCGCCGCCGCGATATGAACAGCGCCACCCTCGCCTCGCTCGCCGCCTATTTCATCCTGATGATCGCCATCGGGTTGTATGCGTGGCGCAAATCGACCGCCGACAGCGAGGGGTATCTGCTCGCCGGACGCAATCTGCCGCCGTCGGTCGCGGCGCTGTCCGCTGGTGCATCGGATATGTCGGGCTGGTTGCTGCTCGGATTGCCGGGTGCGCTTTACGCCGCGGGGTTGGTCGAAGCGTGGATCGGGATCGGGCTGTTTGCGGGCGCGGTGGTGAACTGGATCGTGGTCGCTCCGCGGTTGCGCGAACAGACAGAGAGCTATGGCAACGCGCTAACCATCCCGCAATTCCTCGCCAACCGCTTCCCGAACCAAGGCACCAATCTGCGGGTGATCTCGGCGATCATCATCGTCGTGTTCTTCACCGTCTACACCGCCGCTGGGTTGGTCGGCGGAGGCAAGCTGTTCGAGACCGCCTTTGCCGGGGCGCTGCCCGATACCGGCCTGAGCGACTATATGCTCGGCATCGTGATCACGGCGGGGATCGTGCTGGCCTACACCATGGTGGGCGGGTTTCTGGCGGTCAGCCTGACCGACTTTGTCCAAGGGATCATCATGATGCTGGCGCTGGTGCTGATGCCGCTGGTGGTGCTGTTTGGCGCGGGCGGCGACGGCGGAGCTTCGCTGGCGCAAGTGGAGGTGCCGGGCTTCCTCAGCTTGACCGAAGGGCTGACCCTGCTCGGCTTTGTCAGCGCGGTGACGTGGGGGCTGGGCTATTTCGGGCAGCCGCATATCATCGTGCGCTTTATGGCCATCGACACGGTCGAAAAGGTCGCCAAAGCGCGCACCATCGGTCTCTCATGGATGGCGGTGTCGCTGATCGGAGCAATCGGGATGGGGCTGGCGGGCCGCGCTTATGCGGATCGCAACGGCATCGCGGTCGAGGACCCGGAGACGATCTTCATCATCCTGTCCGACCTGTTGTTCCACCCCGCGATCACGGGCTTCCTGTTCGCCGCATTGCTGGCCGCGATTATGAGCACGATCTCCTCGCAATTGCTGGTCTCGTCGAGCTCGCTGACCGAGGATTTCTACCGCCTATTCCTGCGCAAGAAGTGCAGCGAGAAAGAGGCGGTCAATGTCGGGCGGGTCTGCGTAGCCTTGGTGGCTGTGGCGGCGATGGTGATTGCGCGCGATCCGGACAGTCAGGTGCTCGGCCTTGTCTCGAACGCATGGGCCGGGTTTGGGGCGGCGTTCGGGCCACTGATCATACTGGCGCTGACATGGCGAGGGATGACGGGTGCGGGGGCGGTTGCTGGCCTTGTGACCGGCGCGGCTGTGGTGGGCGCGTGGATAGCGCTGGGTCTGAATGCGGACTTCATCGGCGGACAGGGATTGTACGAGATCGTGCCCGGCTTTGTCGCGGCTTGGATCGCGATTGTGGTGGTCAGCAAGGCGACCCGAGATAGCGAAGTTTCCGCTCCGGCCGAATAATCGAAAAAATTTCAATACAGGTGTAACCGCCCGCGCGCGCGGGGCGAACACCAGGCAGAACCCGCCGGCATTGCGTCGGCCACCCCCTATTGGAGCACTCGCATAATGACCCGTCTCTTCCTCATCATCGCCGCCATCGGCGCACTCATCATCGGGGGCGTTCAGCTCTCTGCGCAGGCCAACACCAAAGGGTGGCAAACCTACGACGAAACCAAATTCATGATGGCGCAGAAGAAGGGCAAGACGATTGTCGTCGATGTCTATGCCGACTGGTGCCCGACATGCCGCGCGCAAGCTCCGATCCTCGATGAGCTGCGCAAGCAAAAGCAGAACAGCAACACACTTTTCGTCAAAGTGAACTTCGACGATGAAAAGGCATTTCTGCGCCGCCACAAGATCCCGCGTCAATCGACCGTGCTGGTGTTCAAGGGCAATAAAGAGGTCGCCCGCTCCATCGCGCAGACCAATCGCAATGCCCTGCGCGGCGCGGTGCTGAAGGCGCTTTAAGCGCCCCTCGCCTAAGCCCGACCTCGCCTAGCTGAAAACCACAAAGCCATGCTCGCCAGCCTCGCCCTTTCCTTC
Organism: Pseudomonadota bacterium; assembly: GCA_039025455.1. Classification (GTDB taxonomy): domain Bacteria; phylum Pseudomonadota; class Alphaproteobacteria; order Sphingomonadales; family Sphingomonadaceae; genus Erythrobacter. The sequence goes on from JBCCOF010000051.1 coordinate 7,819, forward strand.
GTCGCGGGCCTCGTGACGATCCTGAACCCTTGCGTCTTGCCGCTGGTGCCGATCCTTATCGCGTCGGCGCTGGGCAAGGCGCGGGCCGGTCCGTTGGCTCTGGCGGCGGGCTTGGTGACGAGCTTCACGCTGTTCGGCTTTACCGTGATTGCGTTCGGCTATTCGCTCGGCATTGATGAAGTGCTGGTGCGGACATTGGCGGGCGGCATGCTCGCGGTGGCGGGCGCGGTACTGCTGGTCCCGCAAGCGCAGGCGGCGCTCTCCGCTGCGGCGGCTCCGATTGCCAATGCGGGCAATGCTCAGCTGGAGCGGATCAGCGGCGATGGCTGGCTGGGACAATACGCCGTCGGGCTTTTGCTCGGCCTTGTGTGGGCACCCTGCGTCGGACCGACACTGGGTGTCGCTATTGCGGCGGCCTCTACGGGAGAGAACCTAGGCTCCAGCTTCGTGATTTTCCTGATCTTCGGCCTCGGCGTGGCGACCTCGATCCTCGCCTTTGCCTATGGCTCGCGCAAGGCTTTGGGCGAGCGGCGCGTAGTGCTCCAGACGCTCGCCGCCTATGGCAAGCCTGTCTTCGGCGCGGCGCTGCTGGTGGTCGGCGCGATGGTGCTGACCGGCTATGACAAGGTGATCGAGATCGCGCTGCTTGATGTCCTGCCAGAGGCCCTGATCAACTTCACCGTTGGGTTCTAGTCCAAGCCTCACCCCTTCCCGACTCGCTCGCAATGGTGCATTCCATGCGCTGGCCATCTAGGGGGCCAATCGAGGGAGGACTTTATGACGGACGCAAAGGGACCGCGCGTCACCGGCCTTGGCGGGGTATTCTATGTCGCAGGAGACACCGCCGCCACGCGCGAATGGTATCGCGACAAGCTGGGCATTGATGGCGAATACGGGCCGCAACTCGCCTGGTCCGAAGAGCCGATGAAGAACCCCTTCTCGCTCATCAGCCATTTCAGCGACGATGAATATATCAAGCCGGGCAAAGGCGGATTTATGATCAATCTGCGCGTCCACGATGTCGCGGGATTGTGCGAAATCCTGAAGTCCAAAGGCGTCGAAGTGCTCGATCTGGTGGACGAAGGCTATGCCAAGTTCGCATGGATACTCGATCCCAACGGGGTAAAGATCGAACTGTGGGAGCAGGTGGAAGACGCCGTTCCGTAAGCAATACGGTGCTCAACAAACGGCAATAATTTGCATGGTAAATCGGCGTTAAGGCTGATCCTTGCCGGGTTCTCAACCAGACCTGCGCAATAACCCTTAGCCATGAAACGCCGTACCCCCGAATCCGCAATTCCTCTGCTGCTCAGCGCCCTGATGCTGAGCGCTTGTGGAGGTATTATCCCTGAGGGCCGCGCCCCCACCGGCGCGATGAGCACCGCGACCAGCTCTGTCAGTGGCCCCAGCACCACTATCTCGCTTCCCGCAGTGAGCCGGGTCTCGACCGCTCCTGCGCAGGTTTCCACCCGCGATGGCGAAATGGCCTGTATCAGCGAATTGAGCGCCACCGGAGCGCAATTCAATGCGCTGCCGGACACCTATGCCGCGCCGGGCTGTCACAAGCTGGGCACAGTGCAATTGTCGGCTCTTTCCGGTGACCGTGGACGCTTTGGCATCAGCAATATCGGACCGCTCAAATGCGAAGCAGCCAACACGTTCAGCGGCTGGGTCCAGTACGGCGTTGACCGCGCGGCAAAGCAGATTCTGGGCAGCCCGCTCAAGCGGGTCGAGACCATGGGCAGCTATTCTTGTCGCAATGTCGCGGGCACCAAGCGACGCTCCGCCCATGCGCGGGCGGAAGCGATCGATGTGTCGGGATTTGTGCTCGAAGACGGTCGCCGGATTGTGCTTGAAGAAGATTGGAGCGGTGGCACTGCAGCCGAACGCGAGTTCCTGCGCGTGGTGCATAAAAGCGCGTGTAAGCGTTTTGGCACGGTCATTGGCCCGGCCTACAACGCCGATCACGAGGACCACTTCCACCTCGAACAATCGGACGCGAAGTTCTGCCGCTGAGCCTTGTCAGTGCCGAACCGTCAACTTTGCGCGAGACAAAAATAGGCCCCGTTTCCATACCGGGGGGCGGCGCGGAAACGAGGCCTTCAGTTTGAATGGGCACGGCGCCTCTGGGCATGAGACGACGGGTATGGCCCACCGGGTTTAAACTCACCCAATCTCTCCACTTGTTCAGCCAAGCGTATGATCAGGCGCGAATTTTTGGCTCAATCTTGGCTTCCAGCTTAAGCCGGACTGCTTCGGCGGCATGGCGCGCACCAAGTTTCGACATCATGTTCGCGCGGTGAATTTCGACGGTGCGCGGGCTGATATCCAATTCGCGCGCGATCACTTTGTTGCTGCTGCCTTCGGAGAGCCAGTCGAGCACTTCGCGTTCGCGTTGCGAGAGGCTGGAGATGCGGTCGCGCGCTTCGATCATGCGGCGGCGGGCCGCTCCGAACAGTTCGGCTTCGTGCTCGATCCGCGACAGGCATCGGCCAAACCGTTCCGGGTCTAGCGGCAGCGAAAGGTAATCCAGCGCGCCAGCCTTGATCGCTTCGACGATGCGTGTGGGACGCGGCTGTGCATCCACTCCGATCAGCGGGAGCCAGATACCAAGCCGACTAAGGCGCTCAAGGATCATCGCCACCCCGCCCTCTTCGGCAGAGTCGCGGGCGATGATGATGCCCTCTCGCGGCGGGTGAACCGAAAGTTCGGACAGGTCGCCGTAGACTTCCGAATGGTGACCGAGCTGAAACCCGACCCGCGCCAGCTCCGCGCGGTGGCGGCTGGAGGAGTCAATGAAGTGGAGCGTGGCTTTGCGTGTCATGCGCATAGTAAGAGCGCGTATTGACCTTGACAGCACGCAAGACCCAAGCCGATTCGGAGCAATTAAGCGTTAACTATGTTTGGGAACCGCTGAAAACCTAGCGTCAAAACCCTCCAAAACGAAGCATTCTTCTTAGCCGAAGTTACTTAATTTGCTTCGCCGCACTCGATTTCGGGCAGATCCCTAGTGATTGCCCTTAGGTTCATCGGCTTAAGTATCGATCCTGTAGTCGGGCAATGACTCGACTGCGGATCGCAAAGCGTCGCCCCAACCGGACGAGATTGCTTCAAAATAGGGATCCTGCTGGGTGATACGATGCTCGTGCAGAGGCTCGAACTTGTCCTTTTCGAGAACCAGCAGGTCTAGCGGCAACCCCACCGACAGGTTCGCCTTAAGCGTTGAGTCGAACGACAGCGTGAGCAATTTGACCGCTTCTTCAAAGCTCATATCGCGATCATATCCGCGGATCAGGATCGGCCGACCATATTTGGTCTCGCCAATCTGGAAGAACGGCGTGTCCCAGCTGGCTTCGATGAAATTTCCCTCTGGATAGATCAGGAACAGGCGCGGTTGCATGCCTGCGATCTGGCCGGCGACAATTATCGTCGCGGTGAAGCGGTTCTTGCCCCGCTCCCCGTTGGCGAGCTGGCGCTCTTCGATGGTCGCGCGCAGCAACCGTCCGATTTCGGTCGCAACGTTGAACATGGTCGGACCGTTGAGCAGCGTCGTCTCGCGCTGGTCCGGCTCCTTTGTGCGCTCTTCGAGCTTGCTGATAACCGCTTGCGTTGTGGCGAGATTACCCGCGGTCATGACAGAGACGATGCGCTCGCCCGGCACCTGCCAGTGGAACATCTTGCGAAAGGTCGAGATGTTATCGACGCCCGAATTGGTTCGGGTGTCGCTCATCAGGACGAGGCCCTTTTCGAGCACCATGCCTACGCAATATGTCATTGGCTTATTGTTCCACTTGCTGCTGTTCGACCGCGACATCGACGCTCAGCTCGCTTGAGCCGAAGCTGATGCCGTTGACCGGCGCTGCATCGCGGTAATCGCGTCCGGTGGCAACCCGGACATAGCGTGGATCGGGGCTTATCCCGTTGGAAATGTCAAAGCCGACCCAGCCCAGGCCGTCGACATGCGCCTCGGCCCAGGCGTGGCTGGCCTCTTGCTCGACCCGGTCGTTCATCATCAGATAACCGCTGACAGAGCGCGCCGGAATACCCGCAGCGCGCGCTGCGCCGAGGAAGATGTGGGTGTGATCCTGACACACGCCCGCTCCATCGGCGACGGCCTCTTCGGCGGTGGTGCCAACGCTGGTCGTGCCTGTCTGATAGGTGACATCCGAAAGAATGCGGGCCGACAGTGCGTGCAGGTAATCGAGCTTTGCGCCCTCCTCCGGCCCCGGCACATCGCGGATCAGCGCGCGCATTTTCGGCCCCGGCTTGGTCAGCGGGGTCTGCGCGAGGAAGCTCCACAGCGGCAAGTGTCCCGAATGCCGTCCGATGACCCCCGAATTGTCCTGTGTCTCAACCGTGCCGCGACAGGTGACCGTCACCTCGCGCGTGCCCGGCTCAACCGCGATCAGCGTGACCGTGTTGAAGTTCTGGTCGTCATATTCAAGCTCGGGATGGGCGTTTTCGTACTCCATCGTCCAGTCGAGGATCTGCTGGCCCTGCGTCTCCTTGGGCGTCAGTCGCAAGCGCTGGAGCGCGTGCACAACCGGCTCGGCAAAGGTGTAGCGTGTGGTGTGGCGGATCGAGAGACGCATTATGCTAGGAACCTGTAATCTTCGGTAATCGCCTCGGCGATGGCGGCGTTGCGGGCCATGAAATCGACCAGAAATTCGTGCAGGCCCTGATCGAAAATGTCCTCGATGGAAAGGTTGCTGATATGGGTATCAGCATCGCGCATCAGCTCGTTGCAGCGCCCTTCGGTCCCGTGTTTGCGGGCAAGCTCCATCAAGGCAGAGCGCAGCGCATTGCGACAAAAGGCAAGGCTGCGCGGGAACTGCTCGTCGAGCACGAGAAATTCGACAATTCCCCTCGCATCGATCTGCCCGGCATTGAGCCAGGTGTAAGCGCGCGACCCCGCGACCGAGCGCAGCACTTGATCCCATTGCCCGCTATCAAGGCTTGACCCGACATAGGAAAGCGAGGGCAGCAGCAGGTAATATTTGATGTCGAGAATGCGCGCGGTGCTCACCCCGCGTTCGACAAAGGTGCCCGCGCGCGCGAAGTGATAGGCTTCGTTGCGCAGCATCGACCCGTCCATCGCGCCATGGACCAGAGTGCCCGCGCGGCGGATTGTGGCGACGACATCGCCGACCGCGCTCTGGCTGACGGGCCGCGAGAGCTTCTTATCGAGCACCATCCAGTTTTCATTGACGGCTTCCCACACCTCGCTCGAAATGTTGGTGCGCGCCATTCGCGCATTCTGCCGGACCAGCCCGAACATATCGCGGATATTGTTGGGATTGCTTCTCCCGCGCAGCATGAAGTTCCAGACCTGATCACCGCTATAGCTGTCATGCTCGGCTTCATAGATCGCTTTCTGGCCCGAGGTAGCGATGACCGAACGCCACTCGGCTTCGGCAGTGACCAGATCGCGGGTGAGCGCCATGCGAAGCCCCGCTTCGAGCAAGCGCGCAGTGTTCTCGGCCCGCTCAAGATAGCGGTACATCCAGAAAAGCCCGTTGGCAGTGCGGCCTAACATCAGTCTTTCAGCACCCCTAGTCCTTCAAAACCCAAGTATCCTTGGTCCCGCCGCCTTGCGACGAATTGACCACCAGAGACCCCTTTTTCAGCGCCACCCGCGTCAGGCCACCTGGCGTGATGTCGATGCCGTTTGGAGAGACCAGCACAAAGGGGCGCAGATCGACATGGCGCGGCGCCAGCCCCTTGCGGGTGTAGATCGGACAGGTGGACAGCGAGAGCGTCGGCTGAGCGATGTAGTTTTCGGGGTCCGCTTCGAGCTTGGCGCGAAATTCGCGCAGCTCTTTCTTGGTCGCGGTCGGCCCGATCAACATGCCGTATCCGCCCGAGCCGTGGACCTCTTTGACGACCACCTCGTCAAGATTGTCGAGCACATAGGCCAAACTGTCATCATCGGCGCAGCGCCATGTCTGGACATTGGGCAGCAGCGGCTTTTCGCCGGTGTAGAATTCGACGATCTCGGGCATGAAGCTGTAAATCGCCTTGTCGTCCGAAACGCCTGTGCCCGGCGCGTTGGCGATGGTGATCCCGCCAGAGCGATAGACATCCATGATCCCCGGCACGCCCAGCACGCTGTCCGGCTCGAAACTGAGCGGGTCGAGATAATCGTCATCAACGCGGCGATAGAGCACGTCGATCGGTTTGTATCCGCGCGTGGTCCGCATCTGCACGCGGCCATTGAGGACGCGCAGATCGCTGCCCTCGACCAATTCAGCGCCCATCTGGTCAGCAAGGAAAGCATGCTCGAAATAGGCGGAGTTGAAGATGCCCGGCGTCAACACCGCGACCGTCGGCTTGCCTTCGGTTGCGGGCGGCGCGCATGCAGCAAGCGAACGGGCCAGCCGGCGTGGATAGTCCGAAACCGTCTCCACCCCGACTTTGGCAAACAGATCGGGGAACATCCCCATCATCGTCTCGCGGTTTTCCAGCATATAGGAAACGCCCGAGGGCGTGCGCGCATTGTCTTCTAGCACGAAGAACTCGTCCGGCCCCGTGCGCACCAGATCAATCCCGACAATATGCGTGTAAATGCCGCCGGGCGGCGTGAAACCGACCATATTGGGCAGCCACGCGGCGTTGTTGCGGAACAGCCGCTCGGGCACGCGGCCTGCGCGGATAATCTCCTGCCGGTGATAGAGATCATAGAGGAAGCTGTTGAGCGCGCGCACCCGCTGCTCGATCCCGCGGGTCAGCCTGCGCCATTCGCCAGCGGTGATGATGCGCGGCACCATGTCGAACGGAATCAGCCGTTCCTCGGCCTCATCCTCGCCATAGACATTGAAGGTGATGCCGGTTTTGCGGAAGCTATCATCGGCCTCGACATTCTTGCGCCTTAGCCAGCTGTCATCCTGACCATCGAGCCAGTCGGAATAGTCGTTGTAGGCGGGACGGGTCCGCCCCCCTTCATCGAACATCTCGTCAAAATTTTTGGATGGCTGCTTATCCGGGCCGGGCATGGTTCCCCTGTTGTGCGCTCTCGCTTGTCCAGTGCTGCAATTGCGAAGGCGCAGTGTAACCGCCCTACTTCAAAAAGATAGGGTCGAATCTGGCTGATTTAGCCGCGTTCCAGCTCTGCCAGAAGCGCGTGCACGGTCTCGGGCGCGTAGGTGTAGCCGATATGGGTGCAGCGCAGCGCCACCGCACGATCCCGCTCGCCCGGCAGGCCAGCGGCGCAGCGCGGGGCGATCACGGCGTCATTGGGGCTCCAGAACGCCACCGTTTCGACCGGCGGCTTCACCGCAAGATCGGCCTCTACCGGCGGTTGATCGACCTGATGGCCGGTGATGAATTGATAGATGCGCCAGACATTGTTGGCGCGCGGGCTGCCCGAGAATGGCGATCCCATGGTGATGACCTTGGCCACCGCGTCCGGTTGACGCTTAGCCAGTTCGCGCGCGAACAGACCGCCAAGGCTCCAGCCGAGCAGCACCACGGGGGTGCCGGTGCGCGCATACAAATCGGCCAAGCGCTCTTGCAGCTGATCAAATCCATCTTGGTCGATGCCCCAATTGCGGCCCTGCCCCCAGCGTTTCGTGCTGTGACCGGCGCGCTCGATTTGGCCCGCAAGATAGCGCATCCGGCGCGGGCGCGATGCAAATCCGGGCAGGATCAGGACGGTCTGCGGATTGGCGCTTGGCGCAATGTCGAGCCGCCGCACAACGCGGCGCGCGGGCTCTGCCAGAATGTCCAACTCCGCCAGCATTCGCACCCGGCGCGGTTTGCCCAATTCATCCGCTTCATCGCGCTGCTCGCGCGCCAGTTCAAAGCGCCGGCTGAACTCGCGCGCCAAGTGCCCCTCGGAAAGCCCGAGCGCGCGAAGCCGTGGAAAAGAAGCGCGAATGTCCATCGTGGCTCAACAATACCTCCACCCAGTGAATGCGCGGTGAAGCGCAAGGTTTCGGTTTATGCAGAAACTTGACTGCCAGAATCGAAAACGCCGAAGCCTGCTGGTGCAGGCCCCGGCGCTTCCTTTTGGCCGTTGCGGATCAGTCGCAGTCGCCGATGCGCTCCTGCTTTACGTCAACCTCGATTGTGCCCTTGCCCATGCCCGGGGTCATGCCCGACATGGTCATCTTATAATCGGAGCTGGTCGATGTGACCTCGCCCTTCATGGCCATTGTCATGGTCTCGCCCTCGTCCGCTGGGCATGTTATGGCCATGTCGATGTCATTGCCGGAGATGTCCATCTTGTCGACGGTGCAGCCATCGTCCTGACCTCTGGTCATCATCTCTTCAAAGCCGCCTTCGGTCATTTCTTCGGTCAGGCAATATTCGAACGAAGTGCTCATCATGCCTTCCATCATCGATTGCGCCTCTTTCGGCAGGCCTTCCGCTTTGATGAACTTGGACGAAGATTTGTACTTGCCCGGCTGAGGCTCGATTTTGTCAACCATGGCCGCTTGCGCTTCGCCCGATGTGATTTCGCCATCACCATCCGCATCCGCGCTGGTGGTCCCGCCACATGCTGCCAGTGCCAGTGCAAGCGCGCCGCAGCCGATTGTCTTTGCGTAGTTCATTATATTCCCTCTAATTTTTCCTCTGTTGGCATCGTGATAGCATCGCGCAAGCACATTCCGCTTGGTGAAAACCGACAACTTTTTGCGCGGATGTACCCCGTCACACCAGCCATCCGCCTACTGGGTGCAATCCCCGATACGTTTGGTGGTGTGGCGGGCAGTAAGCTGCCCCTTTTGATCCAGATTATTCGGGATCGGTATCTCCATAAGAAGCTCTAACTCGATGCTCTCTTGAGAAACTTGTCCTTTCAAATCGAGGTTCTCCTCGTAAGGCGTTCCTTGCCGACAGATCATTTTGGCAGCGACATCGGCCTCCCCCAAACCTCCCGGCTCGAGAGAATAGGACATGAACTCGCAGTCATCTCCATTCTTGAAGGTCTCCATCAGCACAGCCTCGAACCCTTCATCAACCTTTTCCTGGCTCAAGCACACCTCCATCACCTCCGGCTCTTTTGTTCTTGGATTGGGGGTAAAGCCATCGGGCATTTGGACATCGATTTCTTCCATTTGATGCCGGTATTTTCCCGCGATCAAATTGACTTCCTTCGCTGCAGACCCCTCATCCGGCTCGGCTGCCGGTTCAGCGCACCCGGCGCACAAAATTACAGCCAGTACGGCCGCGTAACCCCTCTTCATCCTCTGGTTCTCCCGAAAATCTAGTCGCACACTAACGCTAGTTCCCGCACAGCCGCTTCACAACCGGGCATTTTCCAACCATACCGGCCCCATGTCCGAACTTGTAATCCGCCGCGGCCTTGAAGAACCCGAAACCGGCGAAGAATTCACCCCGCACCGCCCCGCCCGCCCCGAAAAGTCGATGCCGGGTAAGCCGTTCAAGCTGGTCAGCGACTACGAACCTGCAGGCGACCAACCCACCGCCATCGAAGAGCTTGTTGCGGGAGCAGAAGAGAACGAAAAGACGCAGACGCTGCTCGGCGTCACCGGCTCAGGCAAGACCTTCACCATGGCCAAGGTGATCGAAACCTTGCAGCGCCCCGCGCTCGTGCTCGCGCCCAACAAGATCCTCGCCGCGCAGCTTTATGGCGAGTTCAAGAGCTTTTTCCCCGAGAACGCGGTCGAATATTTTGTCAGCTATTACGACTATTACCAGCCCGAGGCCTATGTCCCGCGCTCCGACACTTACATCGAGAAAGAGTCGAGCGTGAACGAGGCGATTGACCGGATGCGCCACTCGGCCACCCGCTCGCTGCTCGAACGTGACGATGTGCTGATCGTGGCCTCGGTCTCGTGCCTATACGGCATCGGCTCGGTCGAGACCTATTCGGCGATGATCTTCGACATCAAGAAGGACGACACGATTGATCAGCGCGAGTTGATCCGCAAGCTTGTTGCCCTGCAATATAAACGCAACGACACCGCCTTTGCGCGCGGCTGTTTCCGGGTGCGCGGGGACAATCTGGAGCTGTTTCCGAGCCACTATGAAGACATGGCATGGCGGATCAGCTTTTTCGGCGACGATATCGAAGAAATCACCGAATTCGATCCACTAACCGGCAAGCCGGGCGAGAAGCTGGAGAAAGTGCGCGTATACGCCAACTCGCACTATGTGACGCCCGGCCCGACGATGAAGCAGGCAACCGAAGCGATCAAATTCGAGCTGGCCGAGCGGCTCAAAGAGCTTGAAGCCGAAGGCAAGCTGCTCGAACACCAGCGGCTCGAACAGCGCACCCATTTCGACCTTGAAATGATCGCCGCCACCGGCAGCTGCAACGGGATCGAGAACTATTCGCGCTTCCTTACCGGACGCCTGCCGGGAGAGCCGCCGCCCACCCTGTTCG
>JBCCOF010000052.1:0-17828 GCA_039025455.1 Pseudomonadota bacterium
GTACCCTTGCCGGTTCCAACGACCTGGGCGGGCATCCGATTAAAACCGCCGCCCCCACCGCCGCCGCGACCGCCGCCGCCGCCGCCGCCGCCATAGCCACCGCGATCACCGCCTCCGCCGAAGCCACCACGGTCTCCGCCGCGATCGCCTCCGAACCCGCCGCCGCCATAGGCGCCGCCACGATCATTGCCATAATCAGAAGGAGGCGGAAACCCATCGCCGCCGCCGCCAAACGGATCAAAACCGTCTTCGCCGAATCCGTCGCGCTTATCCTTGCCGCGCCGACGTCCTCTATCGTAACCCATAATTCTGCACGTACCTTGTCACTCTGCCCGCCCTCCGATGCGCTGGCGGCGGGGACAGCAAACCACGCCAGACGCAAGTGACCATCCGAGTCAGATGTCACCAGTCATGAGATGCTATACCCTACAAAGACGCGCTTTGCGAATGATTTAACCGCGAAGGCCTGTATCCCCCAAAAATGTGGCATTTTTGATTTGAGCCGCCTTGTATTGTTGCAGATAGATGATCCTTTGTGGGTGCGATTGAAATCAAATGTGGGAGCGCAACTCCATGACCCAGTTTTACAAGCTGTCCGATTCGGTGCTGGCCAGTCCCCAGATCAATTTGGAGGATATTGGGAGGGCAAAAGCGGGAGGCGTAACGCTTATCGTGAACAACCGGCCCGATGGCGAAGAGCCATCCGCGCCTCAAGGAGACGCGATTGACGCGGCTGCGCAAGCTGCGGGCCTGGACTATCTCTCAATCCCCATCGGAAATTCGGGATTTAGCGAAGTGCAGGTCGATCAGATGATAGCGGCAATGGAACGAGCCGAGGGCACTGTGCTTGCTTATTGCAGGTCCGGCACGCGCTCCACCTTCCTCTGGGCGCTGGCCAGGGCGAAGCTTGGAGACGCGTCGGATGAAATTGCCGCCGCTGCACAGGCTGCCGGCTACGATGTCACCCCGATCCGCCCAATGATGGATATGCTGGCGGCGCGGTAAATCGCTAGTGATGGGCTGGCTGACAACAGCTCGATCGCGGCGCTGCTCTGCCCGGTTTTTCCGGCTGGGAACAGCGTCGCCAAAGGCCACAGCTTGCCGCGAGCGGACGCGCGTGCCAATCGGTTGAGCGATGGAAATTCACCCGCAACTCGTTCAATTCGGCGGTTCGCTGATCGCCATTCTCGCGCTGACCGCGTTCGCCTGGTGGTTGAAACTGGGCGGCAAGCCTGCGCTCAAGAATGAGATGGCAGTGTTCGACGTCGCCAATGAGGTTGAATCGGGGTTCGACGCGCAACGCATCTCGATAGGGCGCGGCGGCGCGGCGGCGCTCGCATCCGATCAGGAGGGCCGGATCATGGTGATCAAACGCCACGGCAACCAGTTCGCAGGCCGCGTGCTGACGAAAGCCGCAAGCGTGCGCGAAGAAGTTGACGGTTTGATCGTCGATTGCGGGGAAGCGCGGTTCGGCGCAGTGCGGCTGTCGCTCGATGATCCGGCATATTGGGCAGACGCTATTAATCGGCTATAGCACGCCAACAATGCCTGATTTCTCCCCCACCCAATATGCTGTTCCGCTGTTCGTGATTGCCGTTCTGGCGGAAATGGTCTGGTCGCGTTTTCGCCGGCCGGAAGCCTACGAGCCGATGGACACCATGGTGAGCCTGGCCTTTGGATTGGGCTCGACCATGGCAGGTGCACTGCTGGGCGGGTTCGCTGTCTTCGTCTTTTTCGAGGCGTATAATTACCGCGTCTTCGATTTCGGAGCCGAATGGTGGGCCGTTTGGTGGGCATGGCCGCTGGCATTCGTTCTGGACGACCTCAAATATTACTGGGTCCACCGCGCAGGTCACCGCATCCGATGGATGTGGGCTGCCCATGTGAACCACCATTCCAGCCAGCATTACAATCTCTCGACCGCACTGCGGCAGACTTGGACCGGCTCACTCACTTTCGGGCTGCTGTTCGCTTTGCCTCTTATCCTGCTCGGCTTTCACCCGATCATGCTCGGCATCGTTGGCGGGTTTAACCTTATTTATCAGTTCTGGATCCACACCGAGGCGATCGACCGCATGCCGCGCTGGTTCGAAGCCGTCATGAACACACCGAGCCACCACCGCGTCCATCACGCGACCAACCCGCGCTATCTCGACCGCAATTATGCGGGAGTCTTTATCGTGTGGGACAAGATGTTCGGCACCTTCGAGCCCGAAACCAACGAAGAACGCATCCGATATGGCATCGTCAAACAGCTTGGGAGCTTCAACCTGCTGTGGTCGGTGTTCCATGAATGGATCGGCATGGTCAGCGATATCTGGCGCGCACCATGGCGGCACAAATTATCCTATCTGCTGCGTGAACCCGGCTGGTCCCATGACAACAGCCGCGACACGTCAGACATGATCCGCGCGCGTTGGAAAGCGCGCGAAACGGGGCCCACAGCCGAACCGGAAACGGTGGCGGAACGAAACCCGATTGCGGACCAGCCCGAAGCTGCCTAGTCTCCCTCCTCAAGAGGAGAAAGCATGGAAAGTTTTGATTACATCGTTATCGGCGGTGGCAGCGGCGGTAGTGCGGTTGCCGGACGACTGGCAGTTGATGGAACGCGGCGGGTCTGCCTGATCGAGGCAGGTGGCCGGAACAACAATTTCATCATCAAAACGCCGGGCTTCATGCCATTCATCCGCAACTCGTCGAACTACAAATACGAAACCGTACCGCAAAAGGGGCTCAACGGTCGCATCGGCTATCAACCGCGCGGCAAGGGACTAGGCGGCTCCTCGGCAATCAACGCCATGGTCTATATCCGAGGGTCCGCATGGGATTATGACAATTGGGCCGAGATGGGCTGCACCGGCTGGGCCTATGACGATGTGCTGCCCTATTTCCGCAAATCCGAATCAAACGAACGCGGTGCGGATGCCTATCACGGCGACGGAGGGCCGCTTTTCGTATCCGACCAGATTTCGCCCAACCCGGTCAGCCATGCCTTTGTGGAAAGTGCAGCGGAACTGCAGCTTCGCCGCAATCCGGACTTCAATGGCGAGCAACAGGCGGGTTTTGGCCTCTACCAGACCACGCAGCGCAATGGCGAGCGCTGGTCGGCTGCGCGTGCCTATGTCGAGCCCATTCGCGAGCAAGGCAATTTTGCGATCCGGACCAAGACGCTGGTCGAAAAGCTCGTGATCGAGGATGGCCGCGTCACCGGCGTCCAAATCCGCAAGGGCAAGAGCAGCGAAACGCTCCACGCGAAAATGGGCGTTATCCTCTCTGCGGGCGCGTTCAATTCGCCGCAAATTCTGATGCTGTCGGGCATCGGCCCCGCGGACCATCTCAAGCAACACGGCATCGATGTGGTGATGGACAAGCCGGCGGTCGGTTCGGAATTGCAGGACCATATCGATTATGTGTCCGGCTGGGAGACGACAAGCGACGTGCCGATTGGTCAGTCGCTCAAAGGCACGGTTAAATCGGTCAGTGCAATCATCGAACACCGACGCAAGCGGACCGGTGCCATGACGACGTGCTATGCCGAGGCGGGCGGGTTCTGGTCCGTCATGCCCGATGCGCCCTCGCCCGATGTGCAGTGGCATTTTGTGCCGGCTCTGCTCGAAGATCACGGGCGCGAGACTGTTCGCGGACATGGCTTCTCACTCCATGCTTGCGTGCTGCGGCCCGAGAGCCGCGGCACGGTGCGGCTGGGTTCAGGCGATGCAGCAGACGCTCCGGTGATCGACCCGAACTTCCTCGATGATGATCGCGATATCGAGGTCATGCGCGCGGGCGTGCGCCTGTCGCACCGCATCGCCGAGGCTCCGCAGTTGCAGGAATACGGTCCGACCGATCGACACCCGATTGACCTAAATGACGACTCAGCGCTCGATGAACTGATCCGCAACCGCGCCGACACTGTCTACCACCCCGTCGGCACATGCCGCATGGGCGCAAACGAGGATTCGGTCGTTGACCCGACACTGAAGGTGCGTGGCCTCGAAGGCCTATGGATTGCCGATGCGAGCGTGATGCCCAAGATCGTAAGCGGCAACACCAACGCGCCGAGCATTATGATCGGGGAGAGGTGTGCGGACTTTGTGAAGGCTGAGGAACGGGTCACGGCCTGATTGTTTTTCGCACGCCCATCCGGGCGTGCGTCCTCGCTAGACGTGCAGCAGAGCTGCACCCGCTGCGGGCGGGCGGTCGCCCTTTGACTGCCGTGACCAAGAACGGGTGACCACTTCTCCGGCGAAGTGCCAAAACGGTCGCGAAGCGACCGCAAGGCCGACCGGCCGCAGCGACGCGATCTATGATCGCTTGAGCGAGGAAATCGCATCGGCGGATGCCGGTGCGCAAACAAAAACACGCGCAAACCAAAACACAAAAAAAAGGCCGGAGCGATCATGCCGCCCCGGCCTATCAAAGGTTGTTTGTTCGCAGGAGGAACAAGGTGAGGCGGGAGGAGAGGGAGAGAATGGTCCCCCCGCCAATCTGGTTTGATCAGGTCCGGGCAAACTCCGGATAGGCTTCCACACCGATCTCGGCATGGTCGAGCCCGCCAACCTCTTCCTCTTCGGAAGGGCGCACCCCGATGGTGAGTTTGAGAGCGTACCAAAGGACGCCGGAGGTCACGCAGACCCAGACACCGGTCATGAGTACACCGACGCCTTGGCCGGCATATGACGCGCCGTCATTGGTGAAGGGAACGATCATGGTGCCCCAGATACCCGCGAACAGGTGCACCGGGATGGCGCCGACCACATCGTCGATTTTCAGCTTGTCGAGCAACGGAACCGTGAAGACCACAATTGCACCGCCAACAGCGCCGATGGCAATCGCTTGACCGACCGAGGGAGTCAGCGGCTCTGCAGTGATTGACACGAGCCCCGCCAAGGCGCCGTTGAGCGCCATGGTGACGTCAGCTTTCTTATAGCGCAATTGGGTCAGGATGATCGCGGTCACCACGCCACCAGCGGCGGCCATATTGGTATTCACAAAGATCTTCGACACGTCGCCGACATCGCCAACAGTGCCCATCGCAAGCTGCGATGCACCGTTAAAGCCGAACCAGCCGAGCCACAGGATAAAAGTACCCAATGTCGCGAGCGGGATGCTGCTGGCCGGGAACACATTGACCTTGCCATCCGCGCCAAAGCGACCAGCACGCGATCCGATGATGAGAGCGCCCATGAGAGCCGCCCAGCCACCGGTCGAGTGAACAAGAGTCGAACCGGCAAAATCGGAGAAGGCCCACTCGCTGTCGAGATAGCCTTCGCCCCATTCCCAGCTGACTACGACCGGATAGACGATACCGGTCAGGACAGCGACGAAGATGAAGAACGGAACGATCTTCACACGCTCTGCCACGGTGCCCGAAACAATCGAAGCAGTGGTTGCGCAAAATACCATCTGGAAGAACCAATCGGAGGCGATCGAATAGCCAGCGGCCTCTTCACCACCCTGCATGATGTCGGCACCAACTGCCTGCATCGGGTAGATACCGCTGAAGCCGCCAATAAAGCCGTTGAAGGCGCCCGGATAGGCGATGTTGTAACCGCACACCCAGAACATCAGACCGGCAATCGAATAGAGGCCGATATTCTTCAGACATTGGGTCGAGACGTTCTTGGACCGGACGAGACCGGCTTCGAGCATCGCGAAGCCTGCGGCCATCCACATGACCAAAAAGCCGCCGATCAGGAACAGCAGCGTGTTGAGAATATATGCGGTGCCGCCCGATACGACCTCCGCATCGGGCACAGCGGCCATCGCCGGCTGTGCAGCCAAACCCGCACCAGCGGCGAGAGTGGCAAATGTAAGGATTGAACGCTTCATTTGTCGGTCCCCTGTCAAAGTGCGGTTTCGTCGGATTCGCCGGTGCGAATGCGCGTTGCGGATGCAAGTTCGAGAACGAAGATCTTCCCGTCGCCTATGGCGTCGGTCGAGGCTGTGGTCTGGATGGTCTCGACCACTTGCGCGACGATGTCGTCGCTCACAGCGATTTCGAGCTTCACCTTTGGCAGCATGTTGGTGGAATATTCGGCCCCGCGATAAATCTCGGTCTGGCCCTTTTGGCGACCAAAACCTTTGACTTCGGAGACGGTCATCCCGGCGACCCCGATAGCGCCCAGCGCTTCGCGGACCTCATCGAGCTTGAATGGTTTAATTACGGCGATGATGAACTTCATCGATGCCCCCTTTGGCTCACCGGGTTAAGTCCGGCGTCTCGAGGGTCAGCAAAAGCCGTGCCATAAATGTGATTGAGGGCTTACGTAACGGAATCGCGGGGTTCATTCGCGGTTGCACAATCGCACCTGCACAATTTTTAACCTTCTGGTTACTTTTTGGGCAGCATAAATTGCAATCTTGCGCAAATTGTGGGTGTTTTGATGGCTTGCGCTCGCCTTGGCCTATTCGCCTGAAATATATTGATTGGTTGCGCGGGTCGGCAATCCGTCAATGCTTGTGGTTCGCTGCGCAGTCTTGGCTTCCCATTCCGCCGGATCGGACTGGCGATGCGCTTTCTTGAGCGTCTCGCGCTCACCTTCCAATGTCATAAAGGGCACGCCCCAGCCGCACGAGGTCTGAACCGTCTCCACTTCGATATCAAAAATCTGCCGCGTGCCCGGAAGCAGGGTGAAGTGCGCGGCGAGCTCGCTCCACCCCTCGTCCTGCGGCAGGACGGGCTTACCCTTGCCGTAAATCCGCAAGATCAGAGCGGGCCGCTCAAAATTGCAGAACATCACTGTGATGCGACCGGCATCCGCCTGCGGGGCGACCAGATGTGCGTGAGTCTCGTTGCCCGAACCGCCAAGATCGAGATAGGCGACGCGGGTTGGCGAAAGCACCCGGAAGGCATCATAGCCTTTGGGGCTGAGATTGATCCGGCCATCGGCGGCGGCAGTGGCCACGAAGAAGACCGGCTGTTTTTCGATCATCGCGACATGCTTGTCGCTCAAGCTTTCAGAAAAATCGGCCATGTCAGGTCTCCGTGGGTGTCAAAGGAAGTCGCGCAGCACTTCCATAAAGCGGTCGAACTGGTCGTGATGGAGCCAGTGCCCAGCTTTCTCAAACTCGATCACACGCGCTGTGTTGAAATGCTCCAAGCGCCCGTCCTTTTCAGGGTTCGAGGCCCAGCTCTCGGTGCCATATAGCAAGAGCGTAGGGCAGGTGATCGCGCTCCACGTCGCCTCGATAAATTCATCCGCCACGTCTTCCACACCCCAGACATTAAGGTGCGGGTCGAACTTCCAGCTATAAGTGCCATCTTCGTTCCTGTTCACGCCATGCAGCGTCAGGTGACGGGCCTGATCCTCGGTCAGATAGCTGTTTTCTTCGATCATCCGCGCAAATGCAGCCTCAATGCTGTCATATTTGCGCGGGCTTCGTCCCGCGGCCTTGCGCTTTTTCTCGATCCATTCGCGCATCCGCTGGGGATAGGGGGTCGAGCGCTGCTTCTCTTTCCATTCAGGCGACGGACCCAGGCCCTCAATCGCCACCAGCTTGGTCACCATATCAGGGAACATCCCGGCATAGCGCAGCGCGACATTGCCGCCCATGGAGTGCGACACGATGGTCACCGGCCCGCGCCCCAGCTGATGCACCAGCTGGGCCAGATCGTAGACCATGTCGTTGGAGTTATAATTGCCGTCTGACACCCAATCGCTGTCGCCATGGCCGCGATGGTCCATCGCCACGACGTGCCAGTCCTGCGCCAGTTGCTCGGCGGTCCAGTCCCAGCTGCGCGCATGATCGCGCCCGCCATGGACAAGCACGAGCGGCGGCTTCTCCGAATTGCCCCAATCGAAATAGTTGAGGCGCAATCGCTGCGATATGAAGGTTTGCGAATTGGGGCCCTGCATGGTCGTGCGCGTCGTCATGCTGGGTGCCATGCCGTGAACCGCTCCGGCTCGCAAGCCTACCGCTCCTTGGTCGCGGAAAAGGTCAGGTCGGGGTTCTTCTCAACCTGGTAGTTCACGTCCCACGGGCTCTTGGCCATAAAGACCAGATCGCCGTCGCGGTCGCGCGCGAGGTTGGCGCGGTTGAAGCTTTCGAATTCATCCAGCGCCGTCCCTTCGCCCTTAACCCAACGCGCGGTCGCAAAGGGCGCCGCCTCCAGAGCCGCCTCGACTTTATACTCGGCAGAAAGCCGCGAGATCAGAACCTCGAGCTGAAGCTGGCCGACAACTCCGACAATGTGCTGCGCGCCCAGCTCCGGGTAGAACACCTGAATCACACCCTCTTCGGAAAGATCGTCGAGCGCCTTGCGAAGCTGCTTCGTCTTGGTCGGGTCTTTCAATTGCACGCGGCGCAGTATTTCGGGCGCGAAGTTTGGCAGGCCGGTGAAGCGCACCTTGTCCTTTTCGGACAGAGTATCGCCCACGCGCAAAGTGCCGTGGTTCGGAATGCCGATAATATCGCCTGCCTCGGCCGTGTCGGCAATCTCGCGGTCCTGCGCGAAGAACAGGATCGGCGAATGGATCGCAATCGGCTTGCCCAGCCCTGACGGGGTCAGCTTCATTCCGCGCTTAAAGGTCCCGGATACCTGCCGCATAAACGCGATGCGGTCGCGGTGGTTGGGGTCCATATTTGCCTGCACCTTGAAGATAAAGCCGGTCACTTCGTCATGGGCAGGCGTGATCTCGTCATCGCCGGCAGGCTGCGGGCGCGGCGGCGGGGCGTATTTGGCGATGGCTTCGATCAGCTCGGTGACGCCGAAATTTTTTAGCGCGGAGCCGAAATAAACAGGCGTCAGATCGCCGCTGCGATAGGCTTCCAGATCGAATTCTGGATAGCCGACCTGTGCCAGCTCGACCTCTTCGGCCCATTCCTCAGGGATAACCGGATCGGCATCGCGGGTGCCGAGGAATTCCTTGGAAGGGCCTTCGGGGCGGCTGACGGTGTTAGTGGCAAAATCAAGGACGCCTTGAAACTGCCCGCCCATGCCAATCGGCCAGCCTTGCGGGGAGACGTCGAGCGCCAGCATATCGGCCACCTCGTCGAGCGTCTCAAACGGGTCGCGGCCTTCGCGGTCGACCTTGTTGACGAAGGTGATGATCGGCACATTGCGAAGGCGGCAAACCTCGAACAGCTTGCGGGTCTGCGGCTCGATCCCTTTGGCCGCGTCGATCACCATCACGGCGGAATCGACGGCGGTTAGGGTGCGATAGGTGTCCTCGGAGAAATCCTCGTGTCCCGGCGTATCGAGCAGGTTGAACGTGACACCTTCACGCTCAAACGTCATCACCGACGAGGTAACCGAGATACCGCGCTGCTGCTCGATCTTCATCCAGTCGGACCGCGCCCGCCTCTGTTGCCCGCGTGCCTTGACCTCGCCCGCCAAGTGGATCGCGCCGCCTTGCAGCAGCAGCTTCTCGGTTAGCGTGGTCTTACCCGCGTCGGGGTGCGAAATGATCGCGAAAGTGCGTCTGTTAGACATGACGCGAGCCTCTAACCGCACAAGGCGCAGTCGTCGAGCAAAGGCGCGTGATTCACGACAACTTTACCCGCCACGCCTATTGCGGCGCGCCAAAGGGGATCCAAATGCGCGTCGCAAAGCTCTGCACACTGTCATGCCTGATCTTGGCCGCCAGCTGCTCAAGCCAGCCATCCAACGTCTATGATGTGCCGGTCGATGTCGCTTTCGAGCGTCTGATTTCACGCGACCTGCATGATTTTCGCATCGCGCGCCAATGCGGGATTCTGATCCACTTCAAGAAACAGGCGCTCACCAACCAGAGAGTAAAATGGTCAGTCACAAGCAGCGGAAAGCAGGTCGCCTCTTTCACGGTGCTTCTGACGCCATACAGCGATGACCAGACGCAGATCGACATCGAAATCCCGCAAGCCCCTGACGGCGGCGAAATCTACGATGGCACGAAATTCTATCCGCGTCCCGCGCTTCACCAACCGCTGCGCGATGGTGTGGAGGAACTGGTCTCTGCGCGATTGGAGCAACGCGAATTTGACGTGATGCGCATCCCGCCCAGCGAGGAAAACAGAGTCTGCCGAATTCAACGCGGCGCCCTTGAAAGCGGGCACAATTTCAAGGTCGACGATTACGAGCGCAACGACGATGTCGCAGATGACTGGGGCTCACAATGAGGATTGCCGTCGTATCCGTGATGCTCGCTGCGTGCCTCATGTTCGCGGGGTACAGCTTTTTCAAAAAAGGCGAACTCTATGAGATGCCCGTGGCCCAGGCGCGCGCGGAGCTGCAAAACATGCCCATGCCCTTTGTCCTTGGGGGAACAAGGGTTTCGGACATTCAGGCAACTGCTTTGCAAGACGGGAACTTCAAGTTTGTCTTTGTCGATTATACCGGCCGAAACCTCGGCGAAGTCCGCGCAAGCATAGAGCAGGAAGGCGATGGTCAGACCCGCATCGCGACCTACCTAGATGAAGGGCGCAACCCCGGGGGCCAAGTGGCGCGGCTCCAAATGGCTCTGGTGACCGAGCAAATCGACGCAACGCTTGAGAAAAGGGGATTCCACTTTGCGGCCCTGCATAGCGAGTTTGCGGTGGCGGCTCTTTTGAATGCGCCTCGCGCTCTTGAAGGGGCGCAACGCCAGATGGAGGCCTACGAGAAAGAAGATCTCGCGAATATTGAAAGAGCCTATGAGGAAGAGGCTGCGGGGCGCTGGTGACGCGCGTTGCGCCACTCACAGGCAAATTCCCGCTGACTATTTGTAATTCATTAGAATTTTTGTGCGATCCAATGGTCGATCTAACGGGGAGCACAATCATGAATATTCGTCGTTTTGCGCTGGCTGCTTTGGCTTCAACATTGCTGGCCGGCTGCGGTTTTCAGGGCGAGTATTACGACGCCACGCCCGAGCAGGCGACCTTCCGCATCAAGAACGCGCCGATGCCCACGCCGTTTCTCGGCACCGGCGTTGCGCGCAAAGAGGTCATCACTGCGGAAGACGGATCGATCGTCACACTGTTCAAGAACAAGGCGGGAAAGACCGGTATTCAGATCTCCGCGACGATCACGCCCGATGGCGAAGGTTCGCGCATCGCCACCTCGGTTGTTTACGACAAAAGCAAGCTGGGCAGCGGAGCGGAAAGTGCGATGGCTTCGGGCCTGATCACCAAGCTCGGCGAAGAGCATGTCGCCGCAGCGGTTGAAAAGCGCCCGTTTGACATGATGTTCGCGGCTGGCCCGATGGCCAAAGGCATGATGGCGAACAACCCCGGCATGGCCAAGCAGATGCAGGAAGCCAACCGGATGGCGAGCGAAATGGCTCAGGCGCAGCGCCGCGGCAGCTATGATTCCGAATATGGCGGCTGGGGCTCGGAAAACGGCGGCGGCTCAGGTGCCGACTGGGGCAACTGAGGCGCTCCCAAAGGGGGCGTCACCACCCTATCCGCGCAGCACCGCCCCAATCTTTGAAACCGATGCAACAACGGCGTCGGAAATCGTTTTGAGCTCAGCGTCCTTATAGCTTTTCTCCTGCGGTTGCAGGGTCACTTCGACCGCGAGCGATTTCTGGCCCTCGGGCACGCCCTGTCCGGTGAACAGGTCAAAGACTCGCGCCGCGACGATGTTGGTCTTGTCCGCACCCTGAACCGCACGCAGCAGATCGCTCGCGGGCAGCTCTTCGGGAACCAAAAACGCAAAGTCGCGGGTGACCGATTGCAGCGCAGGCGGGGTGAAGCTGGGCCGGGCGAAGCTGACCGGTCCTTTGTACGCTTTCTTTGCTGGGATAGCATCGAGGAACAGCTCAACCGCCGCGACCGGACCATCGAGATCGAAGGCTTTCAAGGTCGTCGGATGCAGCATGCCGAAGCGCGCGAGAATCTTTTTCGGGCCGAGGCGCAAGGTGGCCGATTGCCCGGGATGGAACTGAGGCCCTGCCTCTCCCATCACCATCAGCTTGCCCGCCGGTGCACCCGCCGCTTCAAGCAGGTCGAGCGCAAAGGCTTTCGCATCGAAGGCGTCGTAGCTGACCGCCTTGCCCGTCGCCCAGCCGCGCTGCACCTTTTCACCAGCCAGCACGATGCCAAGCGTCGCGCGCTCGTCGCTTGTGCCGTCTTCACCACGGAAATATCGGCGGCCCAGCTCGAACACTTGCGTCGAGCCTGCGCCCAAATCGGCGTTGCGCTTGGCGGCCAGCAGAAGGCCCGGAATAAGCGAGGGGCGCATGGCCTTCATGTCCTCGCTGATCGGGTTGTCTAGCTTCCACAGGTCGTCTGTGGCGGTGAAGTGCTCTGCTTCAGGAACCGGCAGGAACGACCACGTGATCGCCTCGTCCAGCCCGCTTGCCGCAGCGGCGCGGCGCAATTTGCGTTCAAGCGCCTGCTCGGGCGTAGCGGTCGGTCGCGCCACACCGTCCATGCGCGGCAGAGGCGTGCTGGCGACTTTGTCGAGGCCGTGAATGCGCACCACTTCCTCGACCAGATCGGCTGGCCCTTCGATATCATGGCGACGCAGCGGGCAGGTGACGGTCCAATCCGGTGCAACCTCGAAATCGAGCGCTTCCAGAACGCGGCGCTGCTCGTCTTCGGCGACATCAACGCCGCCCAAGCGCTTGGTGAGGCCGGTATCGAACGCGACTCTCTTGGCTTCGCTCGGCGGTGTCCCGGCGCGAACCGCCTCGCTCGCCTGACCGCCAGCCAGTTCGACGATCAAGCCGGTCAAAAGGTCCAGCCCGTCATCCAGAAACGCCGGATCAACGCCGCGCTCGAACCGCGTCCGCGCATCCGAAGCAAGGCCCAGCTTGCGACCGGTCACGCCGATGCTCGCCGGATCGAAATATGCGATTTCGAGCAGCACATCGCTCGTATCGTCGGCAACGCCCGAATGCTCGCCGCCCATGATTCCGGCGATGTCGTGCACCTGCGTCTCGTCGGCGATCACCATCATGCTGGCATCGAGAGTGTAGGTCTTTTCATTGAGCGCCACGACCTGCTCACCGTCCGTCGCGCGCCGGGCCACTACCGCGCCTTGCAGCTTGGCAAGGTCATAGACGTGCGCCGGACGGCCAAAGGCCAGCATCAGGTAATTGGTGAGATCAACTAGCAGCGAAATCGGGCGCTGGCCCGCGCTCTTGAGCCGCTGCTGCATCCAGTCGGGCGATGGCCCGTTTTTGACGCCTTTGATCACCCGCCCATAGAAAGCGGGACAGCCCGTTTCATCATCGGTGCGGATTTCGACCGGGCATTCGCCGCTTACCTCAAAGCTAGGGAAAGCAATCGGTTTGAGCGTGCCCAGACCCGCCGCCGCAAGATCGCGCGCAATGCCATAGACGCCCATGCAATCAGGGCGGTTGGGCGTGATCGCCACGTCAATGATCGGCGAAGACCCTTGGTAATCGGCGAAGCTGTGCCCGATGCTCGCATCCTCGGGCAATTCAATGATGCCATCGTGATCCTCGCCCAGCTCCAGCTCGCGGACCGAGCACATCATGCCGGTCGATTCGACCCCGCGGATCGCCGCCTTGCGCAGCTCCATCCCGTTGGACGGCACCACCGCGCCGGGCAGACCGAGCACGCCGACCATGCCCGCGCGCGCATTGGGTGCGCCGCACACGACCTGAAACGGGTCGCCTTCGCCCGTGTCGACGCTGAGCACTTGCAGCTTGTCCGCATCGGGGTGTTTCTCGGCGGTCAGAACCTTGGCAACCTTGAACCCCGCGAGCTTCTCCGCAGGGTCTTCGACGCCTTCAACCTCAAGCCCGATGGCGTTGAGCGTGTCGGTGATCTCTTGCAGCGAAGCCTGCGTGTCGAGATGGTCTTTCAGCCATGTGGTCGAGAACTTCATTGCTTCGCTCCCACACCAGCGGAAAGCGTCGGCTGATCGAACGGCGAAAATCCGTAATGCGAAAGCCAGCGCGGATCGCCGTCAAAGAAGGCGCGCAGGTCGTTCATTCCGTATTTGAGCATCGCAATCCGGTCGATCCCGAGGCCAAAGGCAAAGCCTTGATATTCATCCGCATCGATCCCTTCGAATTCGAGGACGCGGCGGTTCACCATGCCGCTGCCGCCCAGTTCCATCCAGTCATGCCCCTCGGCATCACCATGCCCGCCAACCACGCGGCGGTCTCCCTCGTTGGAATAGCCGACATCGACTTCAACCGAAGGCTCGGTGAAGGGGAAGTAAGAGGGGCGCAGACGAAGCACGATATCCTCACGCTCGAAGAAAGCCTTGAAGAATGTTTCGAGCGTCCATTTGAGATGACCCAGATGGATGTCCTTATCCACCACTAACCCTTCGACCTGATGGAACATCGGCGTATGCGTGGCGTCGCTGTCCGAGCGATAGACACGGCCCGGTGCAATCAACCGGATCGGCGCGCCCTGTTCTTTCATGCTGCGGATCTGGACCGGCGAAGTGTGCGTGCGCAGGAGCATTTGCAGCGACCCGGCATGGTCGCGCTCGGCCATCGCTGAACCGCCGCTCGCCGATGCGGTCTCGGACGATGCACCGGCCATGTTCGACGAGACCGTATCCGGGAAGTAGAACGTGTCGTGCATAGCGCGCGCGGGATGGCTTTCATCCATATTGAGCGCGGTGAAATTGTGCCAATCGTCTTCGATCTCAGGCCCGGTTGCAACCGCGAAGCCGAGGTCAGCGAAGATTTCGGCAAGCTCGTCCATCACCTGGCTGACCGGATGGACCGAGCCCTTGGGCATGTCGGGCGCGGGCAACGTCAGGTCGATCGTCTCGGACGCCAGTTGCGCTTCGAGCGCGGCGGCTTCAAGCGTGGCTTTTGCCGCTTCAATCGCAGCAGCGATTTCGGCGCGCACCGCCTGAATGGCGGGCGCGGCTTCCTGCCGTTCCTCGGGCGACATCTGGCCCAGTGTTTTGAGCGCGAGGCTCACCCAGCCCTTTTTGCCCAGTGCAGCGACCCGCTCTGCGTCGAGCGCTTCAAGCGTGTCAGCGGCGGCAATTGCGGCCAGAGCGGCCTCTTTCTGCGGTATCAAATCAGTCATGCTTGAGTCCGTTGGATTGAGCGGGTCCGCTAGCGTCAAATTGCGAGCAAGGCAAAGCGCCATTGCCCATAACGCGCACGAATTGCTCTACCCTGCTGCTTTTGCGCCATCTGCGGCCGGATCGTGGAGCACCTGCATCGCCTGTCCGGCGGTCGCCATCCGGGCCTGCGCGGCCGCGACCAGAAGCGGCTTTTCAAGCTTGGAATAGGCCGACGGTGCCATCCCCATGAACCTTTTGAAGTCGCGCACGAAGTGGGCCTGGTCATGATACTGATAATCGAGCGTGCTGAGCCAGGTGAGCGACGGATCGAGCATGAATTGCGCAAGGCTGCGCAAAAACCGCTGACGCCGCATCAACAGTTTGGGCGAAAAGCCGAAGGCGCGCTTTGCGAGGCGTTCGAGCGAACGGATGTTCATATCGACCCGCTCAGCAAGATCGGCGACTGTGGCGATCTCGGGATCGACAAGCGCGGCGTTCAATCGGGCAATCGCATCAGCCTGACGCGATGTGCGCCACTCGATCTGCGCCATATGCGCTTCGATGATCGCCAGCTCCTCCCCAAACCCGCCATTGGTTTCAGCGAGCGCCTTGGCCAGCGGCTGGATCGCAGCGAAGGCGGGATCACTCCCGCCATCAACGATGCGATCGGCATAATCACTCGCCTGTGCTTTGAACACACTGGCCCAGCCAAGCGGCATCAGGCCAATTCCCCAACACCGCCCCGCACGGGTGCGAAAACGCGTGGCCGAGCAGGTCGGACCGGTCACCGAAAAGCTCGCGGTTGGCTGCAAGTCCGCACCGCCAACCGCGGATTCTCCCATTCCCGGCTGGATAAACCTCAGGTTGGGCCATTCGGGATGCAGATAATCCTCAAGCCATGGTTCGCCATCGGATGTCACCACATCGGTCCGGTAATAGGTCGTGATAAAGGGGCTCAGCGCCGCGCTGGGCATGGCAAAGCGAAAGCTGACGGCGGCCCGCCGATTGTCCGGAGTCATGGGCGTGGCGTCACTTCGATGGTCGGTCGAGTGTCTGCGCCGCGCTGCCCCAAACCCTTGCGCGTGCTTCCATAAAGGAAGACAGGATCGGATGATCGAGGCTGGCATATTCGCTGGGATTCATAGTCATGAATTCATGGAACTCGCGGGTGAACTGGGCCTGATCATGATAGTCTTTATCCATCGATTCGGTCCAGCGCGCTCCGCGATGAAGCATGAAGCTCGACAGACTGCGCATAAATCGCTGACGCCGCATCAACAGCTTTGGCGAAAACCCGAAATAGCGGCCACACATTCGCTCCAGCGTGCGGATGCTCATGCTGCACGCATCGGCCAGATCTCCCACCGCTGTGAACGATCCCCCGACCAGCGCCTCGTGAATGCGCACGATCTTTGGCTCGTCGCGATGGGGGCGCATCACTGTCCGCACGAGCTCTACAATCGCATCGAACTGCTGATCGATCGGCACGTCCGGATCGCACAGCACCGGCGTGAGACTTGCAAACTTGGCGAAGGCGGGATGGCGCTCCCCGTCGCACACGATGTTTGTAAGCTCGTTCGCAGGCGCATCGAGAAACCGCGCCCAACCCAGCGGGAGGAAGCCTATCCCCCACATCCGCGATTGGCCGAGCTCAAACTCGCATGGCAAGGAGCTGGGGCCGGTTGCGGTGAAGCGGGCGCCGCTGACCTGCGACGCGCCAATCCGCGCGGAAGGCGTGGCGCCGGAGAAGAAGCGGATATTGGCCCATTCGGGTTGCAGATAGTCATGCACGGTGACCGCTTCGGTTTGCGCCGGGTCAACGTCGAGTTCGAGATTGTAGAAGGTCGTGAAACAGCCATCAAACTCGCTCGGTGGCGAGTGAAAGGCGCTGCGAACGTCATAGTTCGCAGTCACTTGCGTCAGATTGTCTTGTTCGCCCCCCATCCGGGGTGATCTGCAGGATTTGGCGCGTTCTTACAAGGCTGTTGGCGCACCTATACAAGAAAGGGGCACCAGACCTGTCGCC
The DNA here is from genome assembly GCA_039025455.1 of Pseudomonadota bacterium. Taxonomy (GTDB): domain Bacteria; phylum Pseudomonadota; class Alphaproteobacteria; order Sphingomonadales; family Sphingomonadaceae; genus Erythrobacter. Next base: position 16,941 of record JBCCOF010000052.1, read on the forward strand.
TGATGCCCCCGCTTGTTCTTTGGCTCTGGCGCCGATCAGGCCGGCAGAGCGTCCTTGGCTTGCGCGATAATCGCTTTGAACGCCGCTTCTTCGTTCATGGCGAGGTCTGCCATGACCTTGCGGTCGAGTTCGATCCCGGCGAGCTTCACCCCGTGCATGAACTGCGAATAGGTGAGACCTTCGCTGCGCACAGCAGCGTTGATCCGCTGGATCCAAAGCGCGCGGAAGCTGCGCTTCTTCGCCTTGCGATCGCGGTAGGCATACTGGCCAGCCTTTTCGACGGCCTGGCGCGCAACGCGAATGGTGTTCTTGCGACGGCCGCGATAGCCCTTGGCCTGATCGAGAATCCGCTTGTGCTTGGCGCGGGTGGTTACACCGCGTTTGATGCGTGGCATTGTATTATCCTTCCAGAATTCCTGGCCTGCCCGCTCCCTCCACCCTTCCACCCGGATCATCACTCCGGAGTAGCATCCGGGTGGAAGGGTGGAGGGAGCGGGCGGTTCAGCCGTTCAGCTTAATCCAACCCGTAAGGGGCCCATTTCTTGATCGTCTTGGTATCGGCTTCGGAGACAACCGAGGTGCCGCGATTCTGGCGGATGTATTTCGCGTTGTGGCTGATCAGACGGTGGCGCTTACCTGCGACGCCGTGCTTGATCTTGCCGGTTGCGGTGATTTTGAAGCGCTTCTTCACACCGCTCTTGGTCTTCAGCTTGGGCATTTTCATCTCCTTGGATAGAGACACGTTCGAACCGGCCCTGGCAGCCCTTGTCGCCAGGCAGGTCGCTTGATTCGTGTCGTTGAAGTCGCGGCATTTAGTGCGCAGAGGCGCTGTAGGAAAGGATTTTGCGGGCCTGCCCGATGGCATGGACCACCTACATGAGTTTTGAA
>JBCCOF010000053.1:0-17758 GCA_039025455.1 Pseudomonadota bacterium
CGAGTGCCAGAAAGGCGATATGCAAAAGGATAATGGCGACAATCGCAAAGCCGATTGCCATGCCGATGCTGCGTCCGGCTATGCTGGCGCGCGCCTTTTGAAAAGCAAGCTCGGCCTCGGCATATGTCCGGCCGTCATCAATCAGCGCGGCAAGCTCATCAACCACCGATTCGTCGAACCGGAGTTCTTCCACGCCATCGTCCTGGGTCTCAGGAGCGCTCACAGGAGTGAGCGGATCCGCAGAATTGCCGTGCGAATCCGCAGATCTGTCCTCCTCAAGCATGCCTTACCCCTGAAACGTCGATTATCCGGCTTGTTAGTCGAAGCGGTTTACTTCGATCCGCGGAACAAACGCGCGAGCAGGAAGCCTGCCACCGCTGCAACACCAACGGCGACTGCCGGGCTCTTTCGAACCATTTCGCGGGCATCTTCGCTAAGCTCGTCCACGCTTTTCGCTTCGAGCTTTGCCGATGTTTCGGCCAGACCACGCGAGGCTCGGCGGGCGTAATCGCCATATTGCTCGCCTAGGCGCTCGTCGATCTGTTCGGCGGTGTCGCCGATGACTTTGCCGACCGAAGCGATGGCGTCGCTTGCTGCGGCCTTGCCGTCATTCGCCAGCTCGCCAGCGCGAACCTTGGCCTTGTCGCCATATTCCTTGGCTTGGCCGACCAGATCCTCGCCGCGTGTACCGGCTTCGGCGCGCAGTGCAGCGGCGCCCGACTTGGCTTCTTCAAGCGCGGAATTGAACCGGCTCTTCGCTTCGCTCGCAGGCGCAGTGTCGGCGGCAGTCTTCGCGGTCGCCTTTCTCGCAGTCGCGGCGGTTTTCTTCGGCGCAGCTTTCTTGGCGGTCGTGGTTTTGCGGGTGGTCTTGGTGGTTTTTGCTTCGGCCATGGTTTTGGTCTTTGCCCTTCAATTACTAGGTTTTCCAGTGGGAAAGCGTGCATTCGTCGCTTCCCTGATTTGCGCTATTGCCGCGCTCGCTTGCGCACGGTTGTTCCGGCGCATAGGGGACGCGTCAAGGGGGTGCCCGAGAATCGTTGCAATTCTTGGGTGTCTTATGTCTATACAACACTTTCCCAGCGGAGCCAAATATGACCGAGATCATCGACTTGCACGGACGCGAAATCCTCGACAGCCGGGGCAATCCCACGGTGGAGGTCGATGTCCTGCTTGATGATGGCAGCTTTGGCCGCGCGGCGGTGCCTTCGGGCGCATCAACGGGCGCGCACGAGGCGGTGGAGCTGCGCGATGGCGATGCGGCGCGTTACATGGGCAAGGGCGTGCGCAAAGCGGTTGATGCGGTGAATGGCGAGATTGCCGAGCTGCTTGCCGGCCTGCATGCCGAGGATCAGCGCGATATCGACCTGGCGATGATCGCCCTGGATGGCACGCCCAACAAGGCTCGGCTTGGCGCCAACGCCATTTTGGGGACGAGCCTTGCGGTGTCCAAAGCCGCTGCCAATGCGCGCGGCTTGCCGCTGTTTTCCTATCTCGGCGGGGTGGCCGCCCATGTTCTACCCGTGCCGATGATGAACATCATCAATGGCGGCGAACATGCCGATAACCCGATCGATATTCAGGAATTTATGATCATGCCGGTCGGTGCGGACAGCATTGCAGAGGCAGTGCGCTGGGGCTCGGAGATTTTCCACACGCTGAAGAAGGGCCTTGCGCAAAAGGGCCTTGCGACGTCTGTTGGCGATGAAGGAGGTTTTGCGCCCGATCTCGCGAGCACGCGCGCGGCGCTCGATTTCATAATGGCGTCGATTGAGCAGGCCGGTTTCACGCCCGGTGATGACGTGCTGCTCGCGCTCGATTGCGCCGCGACCGAATTCTACAAAGACGGCAAGTACGAAATCTCGGGCGAGGGGCTTTCCCTCGATGGCGCAGGCATGGCTGAATACCTTGCAAAGCTCTGCGCCGACTACCCGATCCGTTCCATCGAAGACGGCATGGACGAGGACGATTTCGAGGGCTGGGCGGCTGTGACCCAAACCATTGGCGATAAGGTTCAATTGGTGGGTGACGACCTGTTCGTGACCAATCCGGATCGCCTTTCGCAAGGCATCGCCAAAGGGCTGGCCAATTCGCTGCTGGTGAAGGTCAACCAGATCGGAACGCTGACCGAAACACTCGCGGCGGTCGATATGGCGCACCGGGCGCGCTACACCAGCGTGATGAGCCACCGTTCGGGCGAGACCGAGGACGCGACCATCGCAGATCTCGCGGTTGCGACCAATTGCGGACAGATCAAGACAGGATCGCTGGCGCGGTCAGACCGGCTTGCGAAATACAATCAGCTTATCCGCATCGAAGAAGAGCTTGGCAGCAGCGCTGCCTATGCTGGCCGCGGTTGTTTCGGGTCGCTGGTTACTTGATCGCTTGGACGGGTTCCTGATCCGAATCCGACAAATCTCGCTAGGATACAGGAGCGGATGGCTGCCGTGCCGCTCGGTCGCCCCGGCAATTTCGCTCGCCCAATGCTACTTTTCCGCAGCGGCGTGGTCGAAGTAACGGTCCATGGCTTCGACCCCGTGATCGGTTAGCCGCACCAGCACACGGCGTTGATCGTCGGGGTCCTGCTCGCGCACGACGAGACCATGATCGGCCAACACACCAAGCCAGCGTAGCCCCGTTGTCGGCGGTGAGGCCGAACCGATGCAGGCGCTGGAAACAGAGACGGGCTTTTCTTCGCCGAACGCGATGTAGAGGTCCAAAAGGATGTCCCACGCCGGCTCTCCGAACAAGTCGGCGCTGCCGAAAATTCCGGCGCGTTGGCGGCGCACCGCGTAAGTGCGGCGGGCCATTTCGACAAATTCTGCGCGCAATGCTCTCTTGTCGCCTGGCGCTTGCCCGTTGCTTGCGGCTGTTGGGGGCGAAACCGAAGTCGGCGGTTCGGAAAAGCTTCCGTCACGCAGCCGCTCAGCGATGACCATCAATTGGTCTGCATAGGGTTTCAGATCCGGCGCGTGTGCCGTATTCGGCGTACCGCTTGCGTCTGCCGCTTCACTAGCCATGTGGCTGTGCTTTCAAGATGAGCGGGGTGCTTGCAGTAGGATCGCTAGCTGCGCGCAGTTCAGCAAAAATGTCGCCTCGCAGTAGTTCCACCCTTGCGATGCCTCCATCCATTAGAGAGGCGACATCACACCAAGCGGTTTTGTTTTCCGCGCCTGCCAATTGATCGCCCTGTCACATCATCAATAGGGTGCGGGATTCCCCTTGGCTGTACGTGCCAATACGGATGTGACGGTAATGCAACAGCGGCGTGGATAGACGGGTGTCTTAGGGATTGTCGCTTCGGTTGATTCGCTCGAACCGCAATTGCTGGATGCAAGCATCGAGATGGGCGGCTGCGATGCTGGCCTCCAGCCGATCCAATTCGACCAATTGAGCCTCCAGCACCGAAAGCACTGGAGTTATCTCGCAACCTGATGAGTGCGTTTCCTCGCGCGTCATTAAATTGTGCTTTCCGTCCCGTTTATTGGCATCTGTGCAATTACCGCTAGGCGAAGCGATGCGACAGCGATTTCCGGACGGATTTCGACTGAAACCTTATGAAAAGATACATAGGGAAACTACGTATATAAACACCGGTCAACTAGTAGGAACCCACCAAAGGGCCTCTACGTATACAAGATTTCTCAGGATGTTCCGGTTGGGTTCGCGTTGGTCAACGCTCAAAACGATCCGCCAAGGCAATCAACGATAACGCGGCTTTCGCCGCCTCGCCGCCTTTGTCTTTTTGAGCGGGATCGGCGCGGACCAGCGCCTGCTCTTCGTTTTCGACCGTCAGAATCCCGTTTCCGATTGCGATGCCATCCATGGTTAATGCCATGATCGCGCGTGCGCTTTCGCCTGCCACAATTTCGAAATGGTAGGTTTCGCCACGAATCACCACGCCGATTGCGACAAAGCCATCATAATCGCCGCTTTCAACGGCCAGCGCGATGGCTCCGGGAATTTCGAGCGCTCCCGGGACAGTCAGGATCTCCGCCTCGTTGCCTTCAGCTTCGATAGCGGCTTTGGCTCCGGCGATGAGCATGTCGTTAAGGTGCGCATAGAAGCGGGCTTCGACGATGAGAATTTTTGCCATGGTTTCACTTTTCAAAAGACGATCCGGTGGATCGGGATAAAGAAGGTAAGGTGATACTTAGCCACATGCCGGCGAGCGATATGACGAATGCGACACCGATGAGGGCCGTCAGCACTCCAAGATCCCAATTGCCTTCTTGGGCGGACTGTGGCGCGAAGACTTTGCCGAAGAAACTTCCATAGAGCATCCCGGCCGCTGTCCCCCAAGCCGCTGCAAACGCTGCACGGTTGCGAAGGCAATCCTTGGACACTGCCACCGCGGCCGCGATCAGAAACCCGCCGATGAGCATGTCATCGAGGACAAACATCAAAGGGCGTCCGGCGCCCCAACTGCGCCATGCCTCACCAATCATAAGTGAGAGCGCAAGGGCGACCGCCAGAAAACGCAGCGCAGTTACGGTCACGCCGGTTTACTCCGGAATGGGGCGAAAATCTGTGATCTGAATGCCGTAACCTTCGAGTGCGACCAGATCGGGACGCGAATTCGACAACAGCACCATATCGTGCACGCCTAGATCAGCGAGGATTTGAGAGCCAATGCCGATATTGCGCAGCTCTTCATCCTTGGTCCACTGATCACCGCCAACGCGCGAGGTCAGGATGACGATCACACCCGAACCATGGTCGCCAATCGCGCTCATCGCGCGTTGGAGTGTGTTCTTGCGCGGGCCGGGCGCGCCCAGAATATCGTCAAACACCGAGATCGGGTGGACGCGGGCAAGGGTGGGCTCGCCTTCGATCACGCGCCCCTTTTGCAGCACATAGGCCTCTTCATTGGCGATCCGGTCGCGATAGGTGATCAAGCGCCAACTGCCGCCGTGATCGCTTTCAAAGGTGCTCTCGCCCAGCCGTTCGACGAGGTGATCGTTGCGCATGCGATAGGCAATCAGATCGCGGATCGTGCCGATCTTGAGGTCGTGCTTGCGTGCAAATGCGACCAAATCGTCGAGCCGCGCCATCGACCCGTCTTCGTTCATAATCTCGCAGATCACACCGCTTGGGTTAAGCCCGGCAATGCGCGAGATATCGACCGCGGCCTCCGTGTGGCCGGCGCGCACAAGAGTCCCTCCATCGCGCGCCACCAAGGGGAAGACATGGCCGGGGGTTACGATATCGTCAGGACCCTTGGAGCTGTCGATTGCCACAGAAACCGTGCGGGCGCGGTCCGCAGCGGAAATGCCGGTGGTGACTCCGTCTTTTGCCTCGATCGAGGTGGTGAAGGCGGTCTGCATGCTTTCCTTGTTGTTGCGGCTCATGGGTTCGAGGCCGAGCTGATCGACCCGTTCCTTATCGAGCGCCAGACAGATCAAGCCGCGCCCGTGCGTTGCCATAAAGTTTATCGCGGCAGGGGTCGCCATTTGCGCTGGAATGATCAGATCGCCCTCATTTTCGCGGTCTTCGTCGTCGACAAGGATGTACATCCGGCCATTGCGAGCCTCGTCGATGATCTCTTCCGCTCCGACCAGCACGGGCCGGTCATCATTGGCGTCGAGAAACGCCTCAAGCTTGGCTAGGGTCTCTGCGGTCGGATTCCAGTCCGCCTCCGCCGCATCGCGCAAAGTGTTGGCATGAAGACCAGCGGCCCGGGCAAGGCCTGCCTTGGTCATCTCTCCGGAGTCGACGAGATCGCGGACTCGTGTGATCGTTGATGTGCTCATGCGAGCGCATTATCACATTAGGATGTGATTGCAAGCCTGACCGCCAGCATCGGACGTGTTTTTCCGATCCAATAATTCGTACTTTTCGACGGAAATGGTGTGCAATTCAAATCCGTCGATCTGACGGATTCTACATGCTTCGAAGTTGAGCGGAAATTGTCAAAACACTCGCCAACACTTTAATATAAAATAGAAATATCTCAGAAATGCTACTCAATATAGACCCTTTGATACAGGCCTATGATGATCTGCTCGGCGTTCCAAAAAAAGTCATTTTCCACATTTAACATGATGAAATTCGATATGAATTCGAATTGAAAGATTGCACGAAATGAAGCCTGAATAGAATTTTTTGAAGTGAATCGGAGGATTGCGGTCTCAAAGTTCAGATTATTACCTGCCAAATTTGTGGGACTGGATATATTTGAAAAATCCGATACGCTATTTGATATTCGATTAGCGTGGGCAAATTGGTCTGTTTGATTCAGCAATGATAATAGAATAGTGATCGATAATAGGTGTGGTTTGGGAGGCCTTATTATGCAGATAATCACCAACGGGAAAACGCAAAGTAATGATCTCCAGCTTGAGGGGCTGGGCAATGGAGCGAGCAGCGTTGGAGCAGCTCCACGAGAGTATGCCGGTTCCGGGGGGTGCAGCATGTGCGGTTGCGGCAGTTTCTCTCCTTGGGGCGAAAACGACGAGTATTGCTCTTGTAGCCATCACTACAACGACCATTACTGAGCAATAGGAGAGCGACATGTCAGCTGACTCATTTGAGCCATCGGGTTCAGCGTCTCCGTCGACGAGCGATGCTTCCGAAGAAGTCGACAAGTTCAAAGTCATATCGGACAATCTGCTCAAGATCGTGAACCACAGGTTTGCCGAACATGCCGAATGGATGCAGCAATGGTATGGTTGGGCAAATGGCGTGATGATGCAGATGCAGCCAATACCTCCCCAGGCGTTCAGGGACTTCGACATGCAGTCTCAACGTCTCATGCAATTCGTTTTTGCGTTCAAGCCGATAGCGGAGGCTCTGAAGGCAGAAGGGCATTCAGAGTTGGCGACGCTGATCAAGAATACTGAGAAGGGCGCCCAAAAGGCGCAGGAGAGCTTCCAGGCTGCGCAACAGACGATGGCACGGGATAACTTCAAGACGCAGCAGAACATCTGGAAGATGAACCAGAAGACCAATCAGGAAATCCTGAGGATGCAGCAGGACACCCACAAAAATCAGGTCTCAAGCTTCAATCGCAGCCATAACGACTTCCTGAATTACATCAGGAGCTGAGTTGAGCGTTCCGGAGCGAAGAATGAGAGTATCGCTGGGCTGAGGGGGCATCTTCATGGTGGTTTTGCACGTTCAATCTGAGATCGAAAGTAGCCTGCGATGACGGGCCAGACGTCCGATCTGGAAACCCGGATCAAAGAACTTGAAGATCAATTGGAGAAGTCGGCCAAACCGTCGTTCTGGGCGTTCGACACTTGGCAAGATTCGATCAAGTCGATTTCGATGCCGATCGCGCTCATCCTCGCGGGCCTTGCACTCTGGAACAATGTGATCTTGGGTTTTTTCGGGCGCGATGAGGCCTCGATCGAGGAGCTTCGGTCAAACATCGATGCGATCCAGAGCATGGATCAGGAAATCTACGTTCTCAATCAAAAGGGTGCCGATCAAGAAAGCGCGGCGATGGAGGCGGCCGTCGTTGCAAAGCGGGATCGTTTGGTTGCCGAGACCTTCGACCATTGGCGTCGAAACCCTGATTACTTCAGGCCGAGTGAGCTTCAGATTCTCATCAACCACTTGATCCTGCAGTACCGTACAACCGACGCGCTCGCTGTTTTTCAGGAGTACTGGCCAACGCGCCAATCACCGGCGCATCGTGCCGAAGGCAAGCTGCTTGAGGCCAGAATCTACTCGCGAGGCGGGGACCTCGAGGATGTCGACAAGGCTGACAATGCTCTTCGTCAAGCGACCGAGTTTAGCGGACAAATTCCCAATTTAAGCGATCGCGCGGCAATGCAATCGCAGTTGCTCTACAAAAAGGGCCTTATCGAAATCGAGAACAAATCGAACTGTGACCTTGGTGAACAAATTGTAGCGACGCTCGACGAGTTAGCGGGACAGTACAAAGCGACTGTCATCGAGCAGACGGCTGCGGATTTGCAGGGCCGCTTTGAACAGATTTGTAGCGGATGATCTTGGTCGATCTGGTGGCCTAATGGCGATCGGTCTCGCGATCTCAATCCGGTGATTATGACAATACGCTGAGCGGTAGTCGTTTAAATTATGGTGTCGAACTAGAGGGAGAACAGTAATGGCAATTCCACCGGATAACACCCGATCATGCGAAATTCTGGCGGGGAAAATCTCGAAAAAGGAAACCGATGTCGGCAATGCCAAGTCGAGCAGAGATGAATTCCGGGAAACCCTGAATGAGAAGCAGCGATATCTTGACGAAAACCTTGAAAAGCACGCCGTGCTCACAGAGCAGATCAGGGATATCGATTCTGACCTGTCTGATTATTCAAGCCAGATCGACTCACTGAATAACCAGCTTGAAAATGCGGAAGGGTCGGAAATTGACTCGATCTTGTCTGAGATACAGGCGGTGAACGGCCGGATTTCTGGACGCCAGGAAGATCGCACTGCCATCAAGTCTTCGCTGACCGAAGTCGAATACAACGTGGAACAGCTAAGGGAACGGGTGAACCAATTGACGCCTGATCTCGATCCACTCAACGAGAAACTCGCTTTTGAACTGAACGAGCTGGAACGCTTGCAAGACCGTTACAACGCCTTTTGCCGCTAAAGCGCTCCGTGCAACGAAACCTGGTGGTTTTGCAAAGTTGCTCGAGCGTGAGCCAAGACGCTTGGCCGCATCCGAGGCGACGCTCACGGCGGGATGTCCGTTGGGCTGGTAAATGGTGGACGCACTAGGGTTCGAACCTAGGACCCGCTGATTAAGAGTCAGCTGCTCTACCAACTGAGCTATGCGTCCATACCGAGAGTAGATCGGCTTTGATCCGATGCGTCTGTTCAATGACACTCGAATCATCTCCGCGCCTGCGGAGCGCTGCAAATAGCGATAGTTTCTTGGGTTGCAAGGCCTTGTGTGATTTAGGACTTGCACAGCGGTCCGCCCAGGCTGCTCCTTACCGCGACAAACCGCCTCTCGGCGCGTTGCGGTTCCAGCGGTTTACCATCATCAACGCGCCGATGCAGATCATGTTGGTCAGCATCGATGATCCGCCATGGCTCATAAAGGGCAGGGGTATGCCGACCACCGGCGCCATTCCCATCACCATCATCAGATTCACTGCAATGTAAAAGAAGATCGTCGCGCTCATGCCGGCGGCAAGCAGGCTGGAAAAGCGGTCATTGGCCTCGCGTGCGACTTTCAGGCCGAAGCGAAGGATGATTCCGAACACGCCGATGACAAAGAGCCCTCCCAATAGGCCCCATTCCTCGGCCATGGTGGCGAAGACAAAATCGGTTTGCGGCTCGGGAAGATATTGCAAATGGCTTTGCGAGCCATTGTTGAAGCCTTTTCCGAAAAGACCGCCCGAACCGATTGCGATCTTTGACTGGTTGATATGATAGCTCGCGCCCAGCAGGTCTTCGTCCGAGTTGAACATCGTCAGCACGCGCTGCTGCTGATACTCCTTCAGCCCAAAAAAGAATATCAGCGGAGCAAGCGCGACGGCCGCTATCCCCCCCGTCACAAACCATCGCATTGGCAGGCCAGCCAGCAGCATCACCACGCCGCCGCCAAAGGCTATGGCCAAGGACGTGCCGAGGTCTGGCTGAAGCAGCACCAGCATGACGGGCACTGCGATCAACGCGCCGGGCAAGACAAGTGCGCGCCACCCTGTGATCATGCCGACGGGAAGGGTCGAATAGAACTGCGCCAAGGTCACAACGATGACCGGCTTCATCACTTCCGATGGCTGGAGCACCATAAAGCCGAGGTCGAGCCAGCGCTGGCTGCCCCCTCGCAAAGCCCCCATGGCCTCCACCGCCACCAGTAAGGCAAGCACCACGAGATATGCCGGGTAGATCATCAACCGCACAAAATCGCGTGGAAGGATGGTGATTATCGATGCCATCACAAGAAAGACACTGAACCGGATGAGGTGCGAGGAAGCGAAGGGCTGCATCGACCCGCCGGCAGCGGAATAGAGCACCGCTGCGCCAAAGCCCACCAGCATAAATAGCGGGATCAGCATCCCCCATGGCTGGCGCGCTATCGGCTCGGGAATGACGCTGTTCATTCGTCACCTCCGGCTGCTTGGGCGGGGGGCTCGGGTGCTCTAAAAGTCGATGGCGTTGTGCCGGATGATGCCGGGTCGGACCTTGGCGCCACAAAGTCCTCGGCGATTTCTTCGGGCCTTGCGGCTTCGACGCGGGCTTCCGCTTCGACCTTTGCAAAGATGTCTTCGTCGCGCTTGGGCGGGGGTGCGACGCTTTCGCCGCGCTCGGCAGCGAAGGCGACGTAGCGATTGTTGAGCCGCTCCTGCGCAGTGCCGCCCCATCCTTGCTCCAGCGAGCGCAGCGCTTCCATCCCCTTTTGGGGGTCGAACATGAAGGTCATGACATCGCGAGCGATCGGATAGGCGGAACCCGAGCCACCACCATGCTCGATAACGACCGCCCCGGCATATTTGGGTTTGTCGAAGGGAGCAAAGAACACAAACAGGCCATGGTCGCGATACTTCCAGGGGCCGCTGCGACCATCGGAAATGCTAAGCGAGACGACCTGCGCGGTGCCGGTTTTTCCGGCCATTTCGATATCGGGGAGGGGCAGCTTGCCGCGCCGCGCCGTGCCTGGGCCGTTGACCACATCGTTCATCGCCCTGCGCACATAGGCCATGTCGTCATCGGTAAAGTTGTATTGCTTTGGCGTCTTTACGTTCTTGTCGAGCACCAATCGCGGCTCGACCACCTTGCCGGTCGCCAAACGCGCGGCGAGCACTGCCAATTGCAACGGGCTTGAGAGGTAATAACCCTGACCGATGGAGGCGTTGACCGTGTCATGCGCGGCCCAGGGCTGACCGAACTTCTCTTCTTTCCAGGTCGGCGTGGGCACGGTGCCGTAAAACTGGCTGAGCACAGGCAATTTGTATTGCTTGCCCATGCCAAAGCTGCTCGCCATGGCCGCAACCTTGTCAAAGCCGACTTTCTGCGCGAAGTGATAGAAATAACTGTCGCAGCTTTGATAGATGGCCTTCGCCATATCGACCGTGCCGTGATTGCCCCAGCAATTAAAGAAGCGGTTGCCGATCCGCCGTCCGCCTCCGCATGAAATGGTGTCTGTCGGTTTCACACCTGCTTCAAGGAAAGCGAGGCAGTGCATCGGCTTGATCGTGGAACCGGGCGGGTAGAGGCCTTGCAGCACTTTGTTGCGCAGCGGCACACGCACATCTTCGCGCAGCATGGCATATTCGGCGCTGCCAATGCCATCGGAAAAGCTGTTGGGATCGAAGCTGGGCATGGAGGCCATGCAAAGCAGGTCACCGCTCTCGCAATCCATCACCACGACCGAGCCGCTTTCCAGACCGATGCGGCGCGCAGCATAATCTTGCAGCGGGCCATCGATGGTCAGCTTGACGGCGTTACCCTGAACATCTTCGCGGGTTTCCAGATCGCGGACGATCCGGCCCGAAGCGGTGACTTCCACTCGCCGCGCACCCGGTTTTCCGCGCAGGTTTAGCTCGAACTGTTTCTCCAGCCCGTCTTTGCCGATCTTGTATCCCGGCGTGATCAGCAGCGGGTTGCGCTCTTCCTTGTCATATTCCTCGGCATTGGCGGGGCCGACATAGCCGATCAGGTGGCCAACGCTGGATGCGGTGGGGTAATACCGGGAAAAGCCGCGTTGGGGGATGACGCCTTGCATATCGGGCAAGCGAACGCTGAGCGCGGCGAATTCTTCGTATTTCAGGCCGCTTGCAACCTCGACGGGTTGGTATCCGCTGCTTGTTTCGATTTTGGTTTTGAGATCGGCGATGCGGGTGGGCTCGAGGCTGAGCAGGGCGCCGATCTGGTCGATCATGCCATCGGCATCACTCAAACGCTCAGGGATGACATCAACGCGAAAATCGGCGCGGTTGGAGGCGAGCGGAGCGCCATTGCGATCAAGGATCCAACCACGGCGCGGCGGGATCAGCGAAAGATTGACCCTGTTGCTTTCTGACTCGAGCCGGTATTTTTCATTTTCGGCAATAGCGATGTACGCCATGCGCCCGGCCAGCAATACGCCGATCCCGCCTTGCACGGTCCCGATCATAACGGCGCGCCTGTCAAACGTGTTCTTCAATGTCGAGGCATTGACCACGCTGGAAGAGCGCGACAGGCCGCCGCGTTTCTTTCCCCTGATCCGATCAAGCCATTTGCTCACCCGATCCTCCGCGAGTGAGCCAGCCGAAACCCGTCAAGCCGTGACACAAATCGCGCCATGACGGGATAGAGAACGATCGACAACGCTATCTGCGGCAGCACCGCAAATGTCAGTACCGGAGTCGGATTTGTGCCAGAAACCATCATCGCGGCAAGGATATAAAGGACAATCGCTAGACCGGCAGTGAACCAATCCTGCCAGAAACCCCGCCACGGAAAGCGTGTTTCGATTGCCTCCAACGCGATCATGGTCAGTGACCAGAGCAGTATGGCGCTGCCAAACGGTTGCCCGCTGAAAATGTCGTCGATTATGCCGAGCGGCACCCCGATCCAGAGCGGCAAGAGGCCAGGGCGCATGATCCGCCAGCACAGCAGGAACAGATATCCCAAAGGGGGTATGATCGGAACGGAATCGACGAGGAACACCGCAGGAATAATCGATCCGAGAATGATGGTGGCATAGGGGACCGTGAGCGCGCGCCACGGCGACACAGCGCGGTTAATGCTTCTTCCGTAAGGCGTGGAGCGCGCCGTCCTGTTAAGCCGCGCCATTATTCGTCCTGCGCCGTCTGGTCGACCAGCGGCTCGTTTTCGTTCTGCTGAGCGGCCTCGACTGCTTCTGGTTCGTAGATGGGTTCGACGGCTACGAAATCGGTTGCGGAGGGGTCGGCGACCATGCGGGCAATCGCGCCATCGGAAGTCACTTCGCTGACGATAGCCACGGCGACATCCGGGCGAAAGTACCCGCCGGCACCGCTGGTGACGAACAGATCGCCTTCCTTGAGCGGATTGATGCCAAGATTGATCAGCTTGATCCGCAACAGCCCGTCTCCGCGCCCTTCCGCGAGGGCAGGGGTGGAGTCTTCCGCGCGCCGGACGGGCAACACGCTTTCGCCATCGGTCAGCAGCAGGACACGCGCCGAGCCTGACGACACTTCGAGAAGCCTGCCCACCACACCGCGTGGGGAATGAACCGCCATGCCGGTGCGCAACCCGTCACTCGTTCCCGCGCCAAGATATGCGAAGCGACGCGCGCTGGTCGCGCTCGAGCCGACCAATCGTGAAATCGCAACGGGCCTCAGGTCACCGTTATTGAGTTCGAGCAGCGCTTTTAGCCGTTTGTTTTCCGCCAAAGTGGCCTCGGCTTCGGCCAACCTGATCCGGGCAATCTCGACCTCTTCACGCAGTTCGGCGTTTTGGCTGCCCGCGTTCCAATATGCAGTGATGGCGTCCCACGTGCTGATCCCGCCGCTGCGCACAGCTGCGGTGCCTTCGCCTGCGGGAGCCACGACATTGCCCGCCGCGCCGCGAACCGGAGCAAACGAGGAGGGTTGCCAGAACGACAGGACGAGCAAGGCGACCCCCAACAGAGCGCCAAGCGTCGCGAGCAAGTACCCGGTAAAGACCGAGTACTGGGCCTTTTTCGAATAGCTTGATCGACGCGATGAAGGCGGCGCCATGCGCTAAGGGTCCTTTTGCGAGTGGCTCAGATAGAGCGTGCCCAGCCGGTTTTGAGCCGAATGCTCATTATGCGGTCATCAAAACGCCGCGATAGATAGGATCTTCCATCGCGCGTCCGGTGCCGATGGCAACGCAGGTGAGCGGGTCTTCGGCGATTGAAACGGGCAGGCCTGTCTCTTCGCGAAGATGCTCGTCCAAGCGACGGATCAGTGCTCCGCCACCGGTCAGGACGATGCCTTGGTCGACAATGTCGGCAGCAAGCTCTGGTGCTGTGTTCTCAAGAGCAATCCGCACGCCTTCGACGATAGCGCCGATTGGTTCGGACAGGGCCTCTGCGAGGTGCGCCTGATTGATCGTGATTTCCTTGGGCACACCGTTGACCAGATCGCGGCCTTTCAGGGTGATGCTCTCGCCCGCGCCGTCATCTGGCACCATAGCGATACCGTAATCCTTCTTGATCCGCTCAGCTGTGGAGTCGCCGATCAACAGGTTGTGATGTCGTCGCACATAGGAAACAATGGCTTCGTCCATCTTGTCGCCGCCTGTGCGCACCGAAGTGGTGTAGGCAAGACCGCGCAGCGAGAGGACCGCAACCTCGGTCGTGCCGCCGCCAATATCGACCACCATCGACCCGACCGGCTCGGTCACCGGCATATCGGCACCAATCGCCGCAGCCATCGGCTCAAGGATCAGATGCACTTCAGACGCCCCTGCATTCGACGCCGCATCGCGGATTGCGCGCTTCTCAACCGAAGTCGAACCCGACGGAACGCAGATCACGATTTCGGGATAGCGGAACAGATTGCGCTTGCCGTGCACCTTGCGGATGAAGTGCTTGATCATTTCCTCGGCGATCTCGATGTCGGCGATAACGCCGTCGCGCAAGGGACGGATGGCTTCGATCGTATCGGGCGTTTTACCCATCATCATCTTCGCATCATCACCCACCGCTTTGACACGTTTGCTGCCGTCGATTGTCTCAATCGCGACCACAGAAGGCTCGTTGAGGATGATCCCCTGATCCTGAACATAGACCAGCGTGTTGGCAGTCCCGAGGTCGATCGCCATGTTCTGCGATCCGAATTTGAAAAGATTGGCCAGAAAGCTCATTTTTTTGTGTGTTCCATGAATGCCGGACTGCAAGCTGCAGACCCCCTGCAGCCTTATCTTGCCCGAAAATAGACGTATGCAAGTGCGCCTAGCGAAAAGCCGCGCAAAACACCAAAAATTTGTTGACGAGGATGCGAATTATGCACCGCACCCCTCGAATTTGCGCTGTGTGGCGGGTAGATTGCGACAAATGCCCAGAAACAAGCCACGCATTCGCCGTCTTCCATCCGATCTGGTCAACCGAATTGCCGCCGGTGAAGTGGTCGAACGGCCCGCTGCGGCGCTCAAAGAGCTTGTCGAGAACGCAATTGATGCGGGCGCGGCGCGAATCGGTGTTGCATTGATCGATGGTGGGCTGACCAGCCTTGAGGTGACCGACGATGGCTGTGGCATGTCGGCGGATGAAATGGCGCTGGCGCTTGAACGCCATGCAACATCGAAATTGCCCGATGAGCAGATCGAGTTGGTGGCGACCTTGGGTTTTCGCGGAGAGGCGCTGCCGTCAATTGCGAGCGTGTCGCGCCTGACGCTGGAGAGCAGGGTGCGCGGCGAGGCTGAGGGCTGGCGGCGCGTGGTTGATCATGGCGATGTTGTGGAGGATGCACCCGCTGCTTTGCCTCCGGGCACGCGTGTCCGGGTCGAGCAATTGTTCGCCAAAGTGCCCGCCCGCCGCAAGTTCTTGCGCACCCCTCGTAGCGAATACATCGCCAGCCTCGACATAGTCCGCCGATTGGCCATGGCGCGGCCCGATATTGCCTTCACCATGACCAACGGGGCCGAGGGTAAGACCCGCACGGTTCTCTCGACCCAAGCAGACGAGGAATTGCCCACACGGGTCGCGCAGATTGTCGCGCGCGAGTTGAAGGATAACGCAGTCAACATTGACCTGGCGCGCGAAGGCGAACACGGGCCGATGCGTCTGACTGGCCTCGCCGGTTTGCCAACCTACAATCGTGGTGTTGCCGACCACCAATATCTGTTTGTGAATGGCCGGCCTGTAAAGGACCGCTTGCTCGTGGGGGCGGTGCGCGGGGCTTATTCGGATATGCTCGCGCGCGACCGCCATGCTGTGCTCGCGCTGTTCCTCGAAGTGCCGCCGCAGGATGTTGATGTGAACGTCCATCCGGCCAAGACCGAGGTGCGTTTCCGCGATGCGAGTGGTGTGCGCGGTTTCATTGTGTCGGGCTTGCGACAGGCTTTGGCAACCGGCGACCGGCGTAGCGCACAGGGACCGGATCGCGCGGCTATGGAGCGCTGGCGGCAGGAGCCCGCTCGCGAGGAACCAGCAGCACTGCGTTCGATTTTCGAAGGCCGCGACTGGTCTGCGCCCAAACCCTCGGTCAGCGAACCGCAGTCCGCGTGGAATCCGGCAGTGGCTGCGGGGCAGGACGCCGCCCTCCCGCAAGGCCGCGCCGAAGAAGCCGCACCTATACCCGAGGAAGCACAAGACTACCCGCTCGGCATTGCGCGCGGTCAGGTCGCCAACACCTATATCGTTGCCGAGAGCGCCGATGGGCTGGTGCTGGTTGATCAGCACGCAGCGCATGAGAGGCTCGTGCTCGAGCGGTTAAAACGCGCCGGTCACGAGGAGTCCGCGCGCCGCTCGCAAGCGTTGCTGGTCCCCGATGTGGTCGAGATGGACGAAGCAGATTGCGACCGGCTTGAACAAGCGGCGGAGGGCTTGGCGCGCTTTGGCCTGTCGGTCGAACGCTTTGGTCCGGCGGCAATGTTGGTGCGCGCGGTTCCAGCCGCCATTGCCAAGGCCGATACCGGCAAGCTCTTGCAGGACCTCGCCGACGACATTGCCAAGCACGGCCCTCAGGAAGACAGCGGCGCGCTGCTCTTGGCCGAGCGTCTCGATTATGTGCTCGCGACCATGGCGTGTCACGGATCGGTGCGGGCAGGGCGAGTTCTGAGCGTCGCGGAAATGAACGCCCTGCTGCGCGAGATGGAGGCGACACCGCGCTCGGGGCAGTGCAACCATGGGCGACCAACATGGGTGAAGCTCAACATGGATGACGTCGAGAAACTGTTCGGGCGGCATTGAAACCGTGCGCGGCCGGTTCAATCGACAAGTGGCACGAACACCTGCGTCCTGACCTCTTCCATTGGCATTTCGCCGGGATCATCGATGTATGATTCGATTGTGTTGTCGGCAAGCTCGAGGCCCTGTTCGTTCGCCCAATCGAGCACTCTGGAATAGGTCTCGCCGACCTTGTGATAGGCCCCGCGATGGATTGTTGTGGCGTAGCGTCCGGCGGGGATCTCTGACCCGAAAGGTCTGCCATCGACCTCGTGTGGCCGCGCAAGGTGAAAGCCCGCCTTCATTTTCTGCCGCTTGAACAGCATGCCGAGCATCTGCCTGAATGCGCTGTGTTTCATGGTGGCCCAGTCAATTTCCAGATAGCGGGCATGGGGCATCCCGGTCCGCTCTGCGCCGGCGGTTTCAATTTGGGCGGTTGCCTGCCCAAAGCAATTGGCGATGACCGATGGAATTTGCCACAGTCTGGGCGCTGCATCGACTTCACAAACAGGTTGCGCGGGCAGAGTCTCTATCGTGATCGGGTCCATAGTCGGCACCTTTCGCAAATCGCATTTCAGCCGCTATCGGCGATAGCAGAATTGGCAAAGGCGTCACACATGCGCCCGTTCAAGGCCGCTTCTTCGCCGCCCAAGCCATAAACCGTGCCGCATTCTCGCCGCGCAATTGCCATGACATGCAGCGAACGCCGCCGCCCATCTGGCACACTTGATCTGATCGGACGGGGACCACTTCCTTGTCCGTCCACTCTCGAACACTGGCCAGAGCTTCGGCGTCTTCCTCGATCCCGAATTGCGGGAGGTAAATCCGCTCCGGCGTCACCAGCATATTGGTGTAAAGCCCGCAGGCTGATCCAAATCGCTCGTCATAGATTTCGCTCGCGTCATAGGGCGTGACGATCTCGTGGAGCGTCAGGTTGGGCCGTCTCAGGCCTTTAGCGGCGGCTGGGCGTCAGCGCCACAGGCGGTCGCCCGCATCCACCGAGGTGTAGAGCGA
>JBCCOF010000054.1:0-17699 GCA_039025455.1 Pseudomonadota bacterium
CGCGCCCGGATGACCGATGTGGGACGCCTTGCCGACCTTCTGGAACGCTCGGAGCGCGAATTGGTCCACGTTGAACTGGACCGGGTGTCGCCGCTCGCCGTGCCGGTGATGACGATGATCGGCCGCGAAGCCGTGCCACAGGGCGCGGTTGATGACGAATTGCTGCTGGAAGCCGAAGACCTCGTGGGCGAGGCCATGCGGATAGACCCGCCGATGGAGGGGGATTGAGAGTCCCGATCTATGGCGAGGGCGGGCACAGCTCGGAATGCTCAAGCGAGGGCCGATGCCTTTCCGGCAGTGTGATCGATAATGCCACGGCGTATGGCGTACCAGCGGGCCTCGCGGCCCAAGCCTTGCCGAAAGCGCAATGATCTTTGAGATCGGGCACCACCATCTTCATCATTCCCGACTGATTGGCCATGCCCAGTATGAGCGCAACGGTTTCATACTTAGCCAAGGGGTCCGGGCGAAAATGTATCTCTGGCTCGGGCGTAATCTCCTTTGACCGGTTAAACAGCGTGTAGAGCTCTGCCTGGCTGACGGCATCTCCGTTCCAGAGAATTTGATTGTCCGGCGTGACCTTCAGCGTGTTGATCATGGTCCCGGGCTGGCCCGAAGAGCGACTGGTCAAAGGCACGTTGCGCGCGGGCCAAACCGCTTCGTGTTTTGCGCTCGTGGCATGATCGACCAGATCGAATACGGTCGCATGGGTTCGAATCTGGCTGGCCGCGAGCAGGAAGATCAGCGCCACAAACATCACCACAAAGACCATTGGCCTTGTGTCGATTGTCGCAATCGGCGCGCCGTGGTCGAACCGTTGCCGCTCGACGCGCCGCCCGTGTGACCATGCTCTCACAAGCCGAAGTCCCTATGCGCGGCAAGGCCAGAGAACGAGAAGCCCTCTGCGCCCTCTTCGCGGATCAATGCGATCACGCGGGCAGAGCGATCGTAGCTGGCGAGGGGGTCGGGGGCGAAGCGTAGGCGGGGTTGGCTCTCCATCGTGCTGGCGGCCGCGACTTGCAGGCGGAGGTCATCGGCGCTGACCCGCGCTCCGTTCCAATAAAGCTGGTCGGACCCGTCAATTGCGACCACATTTTCGCTGAGGATCTCTTTCGGCGGGGTTTTATCGGGCGCCGGCGTGTCGACCGAAGTCACATGCGTCGGGATCGGCATCGCCAGG
Source organism: Pseudomonadota bacterium (assembly GCA_039025455.1). GTDB lineage: Bacteria > Pseudomonadota > Alphaproteobacteria > Sphingomonadales > Sphingomonadaceae > Erythrobacter. The sequence continues at coordinate 1,181 of JBCCOF010000054.1, forward strand.
ATCAGCATGATTAGTAAGACCAGCAGCACATCGATAAAGGGCGTAACGTTCATCTCTCCCATTGTGGCTGCTTTGCGGGGGGCGAAGGCGTTTTTGCGAGCAATCGTCATTGGCATGTGATCTCTCCTTTTGGGGCTTTGGTGCGGTGTGAAAGGGGCGCACCAGTAAGCCTCGGTCGGAATGATACATGGAAATCAATAGGTTGCCTAACGCGTACCCGTATGGAGATTGCCACTTACCCTTGTATGGAGCGCAGCCAACGCAGATCCCGGATACAAAAAAGGCGGGCCTCGCTTAACGAGACCCGCCCATAATTGTCTGAAGTTGGACTAGCGCAGCTTATTCAGCGTCCGCCGCCTTACCAAAGGTGCGGTACTTTTCGTTGCCGACAAAGCCGAACTTGGTCACGCCAGTGCCTTTGATGATCTGCAGCACTTTGGCCGAGAGGTCATAGCTGGCCAGCGGTTCCGGCTCGTATTGCAACTCCGGCTCCGGAGTGATCCGCGTGGTCCGGTCCAACAGTTCGCGCAATTGCCCGTCATTGATCTGATCACCATTCCAGAAAATGATGTCATCAGCGGTCAGGACAACCTTGTTCTTGATCGGATCGATCTTGATATCCTGTGGCGGAGGGTTGCCCTGAGGCAAGTCAATGCTGATCGCGTGGGTTGCGACCGGGATGGTGATGATGAACATGATGAGTAGCACGAGCAAAACGTCGATCAACGGCGTCATGTTCATGTCGATCATTGGTTCGCCGTCTAGCTCGCCACCTGACATACCCATAAGAAATACTCCTCGTAACGTATGTTACTAAATGCCCGGTGAGACCGGGTTGGAAATGAAGCCGACCGTCGGGTAGCCCGCCGATTGCACATTGAAGATCGCGCCTGCGACGCATCTCCATGGCGCGTTGACGTCAGCGCGAATGTGAACTTCCGGAATTTGATCAGGGTCCTCCATGATCGCTTCAATCCCGCCAGCACGCTTCACAATCGCGTCGAGGCGACCGAATGCCTGATCGTACAGTTCTTGCGACGTCACCGGCACGATGTTGTTGAAGTACACCCGGCATTCGCCATTGCGTGATGCGCCCGCGAAACCAGTATCACCCGCGCTGTTACCAGCGTCATCGGTGGTGCTGATCGTCAACAGCAGGTTCTCGACCTTGTCCTCCGATTCGATTGATTCGAAGACCGGAATTTCGAGCTTCTCGATTGTCTGAATGGCCACCGGGACCGCAATCAAGAAGATGATCAGGAGCACGAGCATCACGTCCACGAGCGGCGTGGTGTTGATGTCGGACATCGGGGTTTCGCCCCCGCCCATCGAAATTGCCATTATGAATTCCCTAATCTGCTCGGCAAAGAGCGTTTTGTCTTGGTCAAGCGCCGCAATGGCACCGTCAAAAACTCATGAAGCCAATCGGAATCGACTGGCCGACTGGCGGGGACACGCGCGCTGGCGCATCCCCGAACAGCCAAAGTTTCTTACTTCTTGACCGCGGGAGCCGGCTTGGCAGCGGGCTTCGGCTTGGCTGCTGGAGCAGCTTTGACAGCTGGCTTAACCGCACCATCCGAGTTGATGTAAGCAAGGATGTCGGTCGAGAAGCTGTGCATCAGTTCACCGATGCGACGGTTGCGCGACTGGAGCCAGTTAAAGGCAAGCACAGCAGGCACAGCCACGAGCAGACCGATAGCGGTCATGATCAGCGCTTCACCAACCGGACCAGCGACCTTGTCGATCGAAGCCGAACCGGCGATGCCGATGTTGATCAGAGCGCGATAGATGCCGATCACGGTGCCGAGCAGGCCGATAAACGGCGCGGTCGCACCAACCGATGCGAGGAACGGCAGGCCGCCCGACAGCGCATAGTTGATCGAGTCTTCCGAACGCTGAAGCGAACCGTGCATGTAGTCGTGCGCTTCGAGCTTGTCGGTCATCTTGTCGTGCTCTTCCTGCGCTTTGACAGCATCGTCAGCGATCTGACGCCATGCGCTGTTCTTCTCAAGCTTGGCAGCGCCTTCACGCAGGGTAGCTGCACGCCAGAAGGTGCTTGGCACCGACTTGTACTGCTTGAAGATCTTGTTCTGCTCGAGCAGCTTGGTGAACAGGATGTAGAAAGAGCCGATGCTCATAATCACCATCACGGCCAGAATTGCCCAGGCGACAGGGCCGCCTTCGCGCATGGCTTCGACAAAGCCGAACTTGTTCTCAGGTGCCTCTTCGGCGGCTGCCGCGGCTGTTGCGATGTAAAGAAGGTTCATTGCGAAATAGTCCTCTTAGAAAATGTCCCGGTGACAGGCGACCCTCTCCCCGAGGGCCGGTGCCAAATTCATCAATTCAAACGATAGGTAATTGAAGTCGAATAGGAGCCCGTGGTCGGGTTCCCGGCCTTGTCCTTGGCGGCGTTGAAGCGCGCATAACGCCGCATGCCCTTACAGGCTGCATCGTCAAGAATGCTCGAACCGCTCGAGCGCGAGACCGAACATCCGCTCACACGGCCGTTGGTTCCGATTGTAACGCTCACGCCGACTGTACCCTCGATTTCACGGCGCAAAGCGCGTGACGGGTAGTTGTTCGAAATCTGAGCCGACCAACGACCTGCGTTGCGCGGGGTCGCCCGTGCCGAGAGATCCGGCGGCGGAGGCGGCGGAGGCGGTGTGGGTGTAGGCGACGGCCCCGGAGGCGCCGGAGTTGGCGATCTGCTGGGCTGACGGATCGGCGGCGTCGGCGGAGTGATCTCCGGCGTCGTTTCCACAGGATCCGGCTGGTTAAACGTAATCGGAGGCTGCACCGCAGTTGGCGGCGGCGGCGACGTTTCTTCTGGTGGTGGTGGCTCCTCAGGCTCTTCCTCAGGTTCCTCTTCCTCCTCGATATCGACAGTGGTGACCCGCTCCGCGATTTCCTGAACTGCCGAAACGGCTAGGCCCAGTACCATCGCAAGTCCGATCAGACTCACCAAGCCGATCGAGATCATGAGCGAGACGATCTTCGTCCTCGTCATTCCTTGATCAACGTAAGACATCTAGTCGCTTTCTCTCCATTAATCTTACCGGTGCGACCCGGCACAACCATCACACTCGATCACAGCGGATCGAGATGCGAATCCCTAATCTGTGGTCCTCCCAAGCCGAGCAGCGAATCAATGCTTTTGCGCATCAGTTGCAGCCCGGTTCGACCGCATATACCCCTCGGCGTAGAGCGGCCACCACATGCAATGTCCCTGTCCCCAAATCCATTGCAAGCTTGCTGCGGCTTCTAACGGCCAACCCCTAGGCAATCAAACGCTTTATCGGTTCAGCGCGAATTCAGCGCTCGTCAGCATGGCTGTATCGCGGCCCCTAATGTGCAATAAGTGAGCCGCGCAGCGCGATTGGAAAAGTGGATGATGGCGAGCATTAAGACTAAATTAACACATAATTTCAGTGGTCTGCTAGCGGCGCTGGTGGTCGCGTCTTTTTGTGTGGCCGGCGGAGGCACGGTGCTGGCGCAGACTAATAATGCTGTGGATTATGTACCTGGCCTTACTCAAGGTTCGGCGGCTTCCTATGCTGATCTTGCGGCGCTCACCGAACGCAGCGACCTGGTAATTCGTGCACAGATTCGTCGTCAGACCAAGCTCAAGCCGGAGCGCGCACCGGGGCTCGCCCCGGGATTCGCGCGGCTTTATATAGAGGCAGAGACGCGGGCTCTGATCTCCGGCTCGGCTCCTGTTGGCGAATCGCTCGCTTATCTGGTGGACGTGCCGCTGAACGCCAAGGGCAAGGTGCCCAAGCTCAAAAAGCGCGAAGTTCTGCTGTTCGCGCGCCCTGTTCGCGGGCAGCGCGGTGCGATCCAACTGTCGGGCAACGAGGCCCAGTTCGCTTACACGCCCGAGCTGGAACAGCGGCTGCGTCCGATCATCCGCAGCCTGCTGGCCGCCGACGCGCCGCCGGTCATCACAGGTATCTCCGACGCGCTGGCCGTGCCCGGCACACTTGTCGGCGAATCGGAAACGCAGGTGTTTTTGAGCACGGATACAGGAGCACCCGTGTCGCTCACGGTCGTCCGGCGCCCCAATCAAACGCCAAGATGGGGGGTGTCCTGGGGGGAGATTATCGATTCTTCAGCGCAAGCACCAAGCCCCGATACTTTGCGATGGTATCGTCTTGCCTGCGCTCTTCCCGAAAGTCTCCCGAGCAGTGCCAATCTGGCGCGCGATCCGGCGGCGCGGCGTCTGGCGGCGCAGGACTATGCCTATGTGATTGGGGCCTTGGGTCCGTGTGAGCGCCCGATCACGAGCGCCAGCTGACCGGCCGAGACGAGCGACTCGCCCCCCAAATTCTGGACGCGAGCTTCTTGACGCGCTGCAACATCGGGCTAATCGGCGGCGTCGGGCCGGATAATCCCGTCCAGCCAAGCCGGAGCTCTCATTTTGACCGATAAATCCGCCTCATCGCCTTTGCGCATCGCTGTTGCTGGCCTTGGGACCGTGGGCGCTGGGGTTATCCGGTTGCTCGACACCAACCGCGATCTGATCGCAGCGCGCGCCGGTCGCGCAATCGAAGTCGTGGCCGTGAGTGCCCGCGACCGGAGCAAGGATCGCGGTATCGATATCACGCCCTATGCCTGGGACGACGATATGGGCGCGCTTGCCGCCCGCGATGATGTGGATGTGGTTGTGGAGCTGGTCGGTGGATCAGAGGGTCCGGCCTTGGCCTGTTCGCGCGCGGCATTGGCGGCAGGCAAGGGTCTCGTCACAGCCAACAAGGCAATGATTGCGCATCACGGGCTGGAACTGGCCGAGCATGCCGAGGCGCACAACGTGCCGCTAAAATTCGAGGCGGCGGTTGCCGGAGGCATCCCGGTGGTCAAGGGTCTTCGCGAAGGGACCAGCGCCAACGCTCTCACCCGCATCTACGGCATCCTCAATGGCACGTGCAATTACATCCTGACCGAAATGGAAGCGACCGGTGCGGACTTTGCCGAGACGCTCGCCGAGGCGCAGAAGCTTGGATATGCGGAAGCCGATCCGACCTTCGATATCGAGGGCGTGGACGCTGCGCACAAGCTTGCGATCCTTGCAGCCATCGGGTTTGGCGCGCGGGTCGATTTTGATGCGGTGCGGACAACCGGTATCGTTCAGGTGCGCGCGGCTGATATCGCTCAGGCCGATGCGCTGGGCTTTGTCATCCGTCTGATCGCGCAGACCGATGTTGAGGAAAGCGCCGACGGACCGCGCCTGCTCCAGAGGGTTCGCCCGTGCCTTGTGGCAAAGGACCATCCGCTCGCCCATGTTGACGGCCCAACCAACGCTGTTGTGGCCGAAGGCAACTTCTCCGGACGGCTGTTGTTTCAAGGCGCAGGGGCGGGCGACGGACCAACAGCGAGTGCGGTTGTCGCTGACCTGATCGACATTGCACGCGGCGAAACCGGCGAGCGCGCGCCTCAGGCGCCTTTCTCTATGCCGGTCGCCCAGCTTGCCGCGCTGCCACCGGCTGAACCGGGACACCGGACGGAACGCGCCTATTTGCGTTTCACCGTCAGGGACAGGCCCGGTGTGCTCGCCGAAATCACCGCCGCGATGCGCGATGCAGATGTGTCGATTGAAAGCCTGATCCAGCCGGGCCGCGCGCGTGAAGGCGGCGAAGTGCTGGTCGCAATGGTCACGCATGAGGGACCGGAGGGCAATGTCAGCAAAGCGGTCGAACTGCTCGAAGGCTCCGAGAGCCTCACCTCGGCTCCCTTCGTTCTTCCGATCCTGCCAAACTGATCACGGCTCGGACGCCTCGTCCGATCTTGGCGGAGGCAGTCCGAGCGCTTCGCGCATCCGAGCGCGGTCTTGCTCGGCGCTCTCGTCATCCACTTCAAGCGGAGCGAGCCCGCGCGCAATCCGGTCTGCATCCGATCCCTCGGGCGCATCTGGCAACGCCTCGACATCGATGATCAGCGCCGGGTCCTTGGGGCAGGGGGGAATAAAGCACAGGCCTCCTATCGTGGCTGGCCCGCGAAAGATCCCCGCCCCTGCAACGTCGGGCGGCACCAGCTCGTCATCATAGGCGGTTTCGGCTGCATACCTCTTGAGCCAGGCCTCGCGCCCGCCGCTGTACCAGTAAGAGGGGTCGCCACCCAGCCGCCCGCACACGATAATCTCCTTGCTGACCACGGCGGCTTCCATTTCGTCTTCGCAGGCTTTGATTTCGGCCTCGCTCGGCTGCTCTGATTCGGGCGGAGGGGCAAGGATGTCGATCACAACCGGACCATCATCCGCTTCAATCGGATCGATATCGACCGGCACACGCTCCTGCGCCGATGCCAAAGCAAATGGGGGCGCAAAAGGGGCTGCGATGCACAGTGCTATAGCCAAGCGCCGGCGCATCAACGCTCCCCTTCGTCGGTTTCGGTGGTGGGTGTCTTTGCCCAGGCTCCGTTTGCGAATTTTGGTACGGGAGGCAGCCCCAATTCATCCTGAAGCAGCTTTCTAGCCTCCGGGGTTAGCTCGCCTTCGTCGCCCATTGGCGGCAGACCCTTGGCGATCCTGTCCGCATCGGAATCCTTGGGCGGAGGCGGGAGCGCTTCGACATCCACAAAAATCGCAGGCGGCGGGGCGCACCTACCGAACAGGCAGAATGCGGCCACCCTGTCGCCAGAGCCACCACCACCGCCAGAGAAACCGGGCGCGCGCGGATCGCCGGCGAAGGCGGTTCTTCGAGCGTAGTCCCTCAACCATGCTTCACGGCTGCCCGAAGCCCATTGCGACGAATCCTGCCTCAGCGATCCACAGACAATGATCTCTTGAGAGATGGTCGCGGCGTCTCTTTCTTCCGCACATTGCTTCAGCTTGGCTGGGTCATAGGGCTCGCTTTCGACCTGCTGCGGCAGAATGTCGATTGCGATTTGCCTGTTACCGCTAGGCGGCGGCTCGTCGGTCCCGAGGTCGATGGGGATGCGGGTTTGAGCATGTGCAGACGGGATGATCGCGCATGACGCTAGCGCGAGCGAAAGGGCGCATGACGCGCGCCCCAAACCGACCAATCGAGAATTAGCGCCCGTCATTCCGGAGGGAGCGCATTGACCGACGCAGCGGTCTGCGCATCCACCCCGAGCCGCCGCGCGCGTTCTTCTTCCTCGGTCAGCTCGCGATTGCCCTCCAAGGGAGGCAGGCCGCGCGCGATCCGGTCCGCGTCCGATCCCGGAGGCGCTTCGGGCAAGGCGCCCACATCAATGATCAACGCTGGCGGCGGGACCGAGCCAAAGCCGATGGGATTGCCGTGATTGGGAATGCCGAATGTGTCGGGCGTGCTCGGCCCCTTGGTCTTTTCGGCGTAGCGCTTTTCCCATTCGGACTTGTCAAAGGATCCATCGGTCGCCTCGCCCAATTGGCGGCACACGATGATCTCGTTCGCCACGCGGCCAGCATCATTGGCCTCTTCGCAGTCTTGCTCGATCAGTTTGTCGCTCGGGTCTTTGGGCACGGTAACCGATAAATCGAGGATCAGGCGCTCCGGTTCCGGCTCCTGCTCCGGCTCCGGTGCAGTTTCTTGCGGTGGTTCCGCGTCGCTCGTTTCTTCGGGGGGTGTAACCGCTGCGTCATCCTGCGCGGCCACAGGCACCACACCGATCAGGCCGACCATAAAGCCGAGGCCCGCAAGATTGCGCAAAGAAGTCGCGGCATTGCTCGACAAGGCCGTCTCCTTCGGCTTAAGCGATCAGCGGCATAGCAGATGAACAGCCAGACCCCAAAAGGACTGAATTTCGGATGAACACGACAGACACCGCCCCCACGGAAACGGACATTCTCGCCAACAAAGAGCCTGCGAGCGAGGATGCAATCCAGCGTGTGCTGGTGCTCGAAATGGTGCGCGTGACCGAGGCGGCGGCGGTTGCAGCGGCGCAGTTGATCGGCCGCGGCGATGAGAAAGCAGCCGACGCGGCGGCGGTTGCCGCGATGCGCCGCGCCTTCGATGACCTTTACATGGATGGCACCGTCGTGATCGGCGAGGGCGAACGCGACGAGGCACCGATGCTGTTTATCGGCGAGAAGGTCGGCGGCGCGCCCGGAAAGGGCCCGAAGATCGATATCGCGCTCGACCCGCTCGAAGGGACCACCATCACCGCCAAGGCCGGACCCAACTCGCTCGCGGTTCTGGCGGCGGCGGAGGAGGGTTGTCTGCTCAACGCGCCCGATGTTTATATGGACAAGCTCGCGGTTGGTCCCGGCCTGCCTGCCGACATTATCGACCTCGCCAAATCGCCGACCGAAAATGTGAAGGCGGTGGCCGAGGCCAAGGGGCGCGACCCGTCCGACATCAATGTCTGCGTGCTCGACCGCCCACGCCACTCTGCGCTGATCGCCGAGCTGCGCGAGCTGGGCTGCGGCGTTTATCTGATCGGTGATGGCGACGTTGCGGGCGTGATCGCGGTGACCGATCAGGACACCGGCATCGATATGTATATGGGGCAAGGCGGTGCGCCCGAAGGCGTGCTGGCAGCAGCGGCTCTGCGCTGTGTCGGCGGGCAATTCAACGGGCGGCTGGTGTTCCGCAACGATGACGAGAAAGCGCGCGCGAAGAAGTGGGGGATCACCGATCTCGACCGCATCTACAAGCTGGACGAGCTTGCGAGCGGCGACTGCATTTTTGCAGCAACCGGCGTGACTGATGGTTCGCTGCTTGACGGGGTGAAGAAACGCAAGAAATCAACCGGCGCAACGATTATGACCACGGACAGCGTGGTGATGCGCGCATCTTCGGGCACGGTGCGGTGGATCAGAGGCGAGCACAGGATTGCACCGCATCGGGGTTGAACGGAGCGTTGTCTAAGCGTTACGGTCCTCGCACCAAAAAGCAAAAACGCGCGCTGGATCAGAGGCGAGTACAGGATTGCGCCGCATCGGGGATAGAGAAATGAGCCGAGCGCCCACCCAGAACGAAGCTCGAATCCTCGCGGCACTCGCTTGGATGTGCGAGCAGTATCTAAATGACGGCTCGGGGTTCCTTGACGACAAAGCGATGTGCGCCGGGGAAAATGCCCTCAAAGTGCTTTCAGAATACGGACTTGCCGATACGTCTGGAAGCGGGCGCGGTGGAGCTTGGACCGATGCGGGTCAAGAGCTGCTGGACCGCTCTTGACCGAAGACTTCGAGGCCATGCTCACCGGCGGCCATCTCAACGCTGGGAAATCTAGGACTTTGACCGAAAGCGCCGACCCCTCATTCCTTGCCGGTCAATCTGAGAGTCATCGTGGTCTTGTAAAGACGGTATAAAGCGAGTGCCTTGATGGGGGAAAGCGATATGAAGTGTATGAAAATTCTGGTCTGCGTGGCGGCGTTGACGGTTCAGCAGCCAGCCTTTGCTCAGTCTGAACCGCCCCTATCGCGGCAGAACGTTCATGATGCGGCCGCATGTCTGGCGATGGACCGGATTGTAAATGATATGAGAGCTCGCTGGGTGAGCGAGCAGAAGTGGATCCGAGAGAACCGTGCGCGCAGCGGCTCGTTTCTCGATGAATTCAATCGCCGCGTGAATGAGTCGAATGCGCTGGTAAAATATCATGCTAAACTGAATGACGAATTTAAGGCGAAATGCGGCACAATGGTTCGCGCCGCGGTGGATGAGGTTTGTAGCGCCAAAAAGACCAAGATGCGCAAATATCTCCGCGATGCCCCAAACTGCGTGCGTATTCGGGGAAGCAACTGAGGTCGCTTGCCGAGCCAGCGCTCATCATTGGTTCATAGCGTCCACCTTCTAGAATTGCAGGGTCCAGCCTAAAGGTCCTTCGTGTCGCGATTTCTGCTTGCCATATGTCTGTTTTTCCCGCTCGGCGCCCTGCGCGCGGAGCCGGTGCCGCTTGGCGAAATCATGAGCGCGGAAATGCGCGAGGAGTTGGTCAAGGCCGAAGCGCCTCTGGTCGCCGCGCGACCGTCTCTCGCCGATTGCGAAGAGCGCTGCATAACGCCCAGCGAGGCGGTGGCGCTGGCATTTGCTGCGGGCGAGGGACAGAGTCGCGCGGGGCGGTTCCTGCTCGAAGTGCGCGGCGGTGGGCGCAGCGTTGGCGGCGCGCTCGACAATCTCTTTTTCGTCAATTCGATGCAGGGTTATGCCCGGTTCGGAACGCTCACCATCGCGATTGAAGACGAGGCTCTAAACGATCTGATGCGGCGTCCGCGCGGTTGTGGCGGGGGGCTGACCAATCGGGGAATTGTTGTCGAGGGTTGCGCCTCTGACGTGCGCGTTGACCTTAATATGTTCAGCCTGATGCGCTGGCTCACCAACAAACGGCTGGTGGTCGATGGCGAAGTGCAGTTGCAGTGGATCGATTCCAGCGCAGGCACATTGCGGCGCAAAGGCGGCGAGCGCGGCTATTATCAGGTCTGGGTCCATGTCACCGACGCCGATCAGGTCACGATTGTATTCGACAGTTGAGCGGCGGGTCAGGCCGCCCCATTGTAATCAACCGGAAACCGTTTAGCCCTGTTGCCAATCGAAATGGGGGGGGATTTGATGGTTTTTCGATCACATCGCATGAAAATGCGCGCGGCTTCGGCTTGTTTGGTTTTGGCGATTGCCGTGTCCGGGTGCAGCGAGGCATCCGAAGCAGAGCGCGTCGCGCCTGAGCCTATCGAACAGGCGGACGAGCCCGCGTCGCAACCCGATCAAGTGCCGGTGCCTGCAGAGCCCACCGCGCCCGCTGCAGCTGCGCCTGCAGTCCCGGAACCGGTTGCCAAGGCCGGTCCCGTCACCCCCGCTGGCGTTTGCGACAAGATCAAGGCCGCAGTTGTGGCCTCGGGCGAATACTCCGCCGCGCAAATCGACGGTTGTTTTCCCGTCGAGGGTGAGGATCCGGACAATCCCGGCTTCTACATCACGCGCCTGAACGCCGTTTGCCAGCAGGAGGTGTGCGGTAGCGTCTTGCTCGGCTGGTATGCCGTGGAGGCAAAGACGGGCCGGGTGTTTGAATGGGACGTCGCAACTCTTTCGATGGGCAAAGAGCTGTAGCGGCGTCCACTCCCGCTCTTCAAATCGTCGACAACCCTTGTGGCTCGGTTGCAATTCGATGACGCTGGGCTAGGCGAGTGGTGTCTGTCGTATCGGGGATTCGCGCTCCATGAAAATCATGTCCGGCAATTCGAACCTGCCGCTCGCCCGGGCCATCGCAGCCTATCTTGAAATCCCTTTGACCGATGCCAGCGTGCGGCGCTTTGCTGACGAGGAGGTGTTCGTCGAGATTCATGAAAATGTGCGCGGCGAGGATGTGTTTCTGGTCCAGCCCACGGGCTTTCCCGCGAATGACAACTTGATGGAATTGCTGATCTGCATCGATGCGCTGCGGCGCGCTTCGGCAAAGCGGATAACGGCTGTGGTGCCCTATTTCGGATATGCGCGGCAGGACCGCAAACCCGGCCCGCGCACGCCGATTTCGGCCAAGCTGGTTGCAAATCTCATCACCGAAGCGGGCGCGGACCGTGTCCTGGCGGTCGATCTGCACGCGGGGCAGATTCAGGGCTTCTTCGATATCCCGACCGACAACCTCTACGCAGCGCCGGTTATGGCTGCGGATATTCAGGCGCGTTATGGCGATCAGGACCTGATGGTTGTCAGCCCCGATGTTGGTGGCGTGGTCCGCGCGCGTTCTCTGGCCAAGCGGCTCGACAACGCGCCATTGGCCATCGTCGACAAACGCCGCGACCGCCCCGGTGAAAGCGAAGTGATGAACATTATCGGCGATGTCCAAGGGCGCCATTGCGTGATGATCGACGATATCGTCGATTCCGGTGGAACCTTGTGCAACGCCGCCGATGCGCTGCTCGCTGGCGGAGCGACTTCGGTCACCGCATATATTACCCACGGCGTGCTTTCGGGCGGAGCGGTTGCGCGCATTGACGGGTCGCAGCTCAAGGAGCTGGTGATTTCGGATTCGATCCTGCCCACCGAAGCGGCCGAACAATCGAGCAAGATCCGCATCCTTACGCTGGCACCTTTGGTCGGCGAGGCCATCCGGCGGATCGCGGATGAGAGCAGTGTAAGCAGTCTGTTCGATTAGTGTTCGATCCGGCGGATGTCAGGGAAATCCTGATCGGCGCCGCGCGTGCGGGCAATCCGCTTACCTACAGCCAGATGCTGGGCTTGCTCGGCCACCGCTTCACACGTCCGCTGATGCGGCAACTTTGCAAGGTGCTCGACGCGATTGACGAGGATGGCCGCGCTGCGGGTGAGCCGGGCCTGGCGGTGTTGGTGGTACGCCAATCTGACGGATTGCCGGGGCAGGGCTGGTTTGTGACGCGCTCACATTTGGCCGAAGATTTGCCCGGCAATTGGCCGCTTGAATGGGAAGGGCAGGAGGCGCGAAGCTATGTTGCCCTGCACCAGCAGCTCGCCTTCGAACATTGGCAAGAGGCCGGTTAGGACCGGCTCAGTGGTTGTCGCCAGCGTGCCACGGGCGCGGGTCACCCGGCTCGATCCGCTCCAACTCTTCCAGCCGCCGCGCCGCGCGCGTTTCAAGATTAATGGTCAGCAACACGCGCCGCTTTGACCGGAACGCCTCCGGCGTGATGCCAAAGAACCGCTGGAATTCCTTGATCCGGTGCGATTGATCGAAATAGCGCGCCAGAAACTCGCTCTCTTCCTCATCATCCGCCACGCCAAGCAATTGCGCCGCGAGATCAAGCGAGCGTGCGCGCCGCAGAACCGTGCGCGGTGTCAGCCCGTAATCACGCCGAACGGTGCGCTCCAAAGTGCGCCGGCTAACCCCGTGCATCGCAGCGAAATCGCCCGGCGCGATATTGGGATCGGCAAAGCTTGCATGTTCGAACGCGGTGCTGAGCGGATCGGGAATTTTGGGAGTGGCGCGTTTGATGAAGGCCCGGATCCCGTCTTCGATTACGCTGGCCCATTCTTCAACGCTCAAATCCTGCGCAAAATGCGAAGCGGCGTCCTCGCCAAGCAGACCAAACGGGTCGCCATATTCAATCCGGTCCACCAGATCGGGCATGTCACGCCCCAACAGACATCGCAGCGCGCCCGGCCGAAAGCCGATGCCGACCGTTGATAAAGAGCCCGAGCATTGCACCGGCAGCAGCTTTGAATGCGGACCGACCAGAATCGGCTCTGAGTCAAAGCGCAGCGGCCCATCGCGCGTCTCCGCATGCCACCGCCCACCAATCAGAATCCGCAGAAACGCAATGTCATTGCACAGCCCGCAGATCGTTTCGAAGTCCGGATCGGCTTCAACCCGGGCCACCACAATGCGCGCAATCCAGGGATCGAGGTCAGCCGAAGGCGGGCGGTTCAGCGAAAGCGGCATGCCCGTCCGGCTCATGCCCGAGTGCCCTTCCACCCCCTCGATCGGCTCTTTCAACAATGCCCGCATCCCTGCTTGCGCCCCTCTCCGCTATCAGCGAAGACAATTGATACCGGCAGTTATTGCATCACAGCGTGACCCAAGTCACGCGCGGCACAACTACAAGGGCACCGACGCTGGCTGCGCTTGCGGTTCATTTTGGGAAAGACGACACAAAGCATGACCGATAAAGATGTGGCGCTCGCACAACGGCTGGCTGATGCGGCGGGCGCAGCGATCCGTCCTTTCTTTCGAGGGGACTGGGATGCCGAGACAAAGGCTGATCATTCGCCCGTTACCGAAGTCGATCGCGCAGCCGAAGCGGCCATGCGCGCAATCATCGAAGACACCTGTCCGGACGATGGCATTATTGGCGAAGAGTACGGCCGCACCAATGAGGGCGCCGGGCGCCAATGGGTGCTTGACCCGATTGACGGCACGATCAGCTTTATGGCCGGCCGTCCCATATTCGGCACTCTGATTGCCTTGATGCAGGACGGCTGGCCGGTTCTGGGCGTGATTGACCAGCCTGTGGCGGGCGAACGCTGGGTCGGGCAGATTGGAGGGGGAACAACCTTCAACGGCAAGCCGGTCCATACCCGCACCTGTAAATCGCTAGACGAGGCGGTGCTGGCCACCAGCAGCCCGCATTACTTCACGTCTGAACAGGCCGAGCCGTATATGAACCTTGCTCAGGCGGTCGGCGGCAACAAGCGTCAGGGTACGATTGTCTATGGCGGCGACTGCTACAATTACGGGCTTCTGGCGGGCGGCCATCTGGATGTGATCTGCGAGGCGGGTCTGGCAATCTATGATTACGCCGCTTTGGTGCCGGTGGTCGAAGGGGCAGGGGGAACCATGAGTGACTGGCAAGGCAATCCGCTGGACGCGCAAAGCGACGGGACAGTCATCGCACTCGGGGACCCGGCGCGGCTCGAAGGCGTTCTTGAGGCGATGGGATAAAGCGAGATGCCGCCTGATTTGGGGCAAATGAATGACAACTCAATCCTGCCCACGGGCTGCGGATTCAAGTTTTCGTTGGTGGATGGCTAGGAACTGCGGCGGGCTAGGGTGCGTTTGGGTTTTGAACCCTTGCCTTCAATCCCGTTCGTCCTGAGCCTGTCGAAGGACTGCACTTTCTTCTGAACTCCCATCGCAAAAGAAGGACAGTCCTTCGACAAGCTCAGGACGAGCGGTCTTATGTAAATTAGATCCATTTCCATGCCCCACCTTGCCACCAGCAACATCACTAACTGGAAACCCGACGCGCTGCCTGATATCACCGGCAAGCGCTACATCATAACCGGTGGCAATTCGGGAATCGGGTTGGAAGCGGCGAAGATCCTTGCGGGCAAGAATGCTGATGTGGTGATCGCCTGCCGCGACGAAATGAGGGGCAAGCAAGCCCTCGCGAAAATCGTGAATCTGGGGGAGGGGCGGTGCGAAACACTGACGCTCGACCTCGCCGACATGACATCCATCCGCGCGGCGGCTGACGAGGCAAAAAAGCGCTTTGGCACAGTTTCAGCCCTAATCAACAATGCCGGCGTCATGCAGACGCCCAAGCGCCAGACCGCCGACGGGTTTGAATTGCAGCTGGGCACCAATCACTTGGGCCACTTCCTGTGGACCGCAATGATGATCGGTCAGGTTGACGCGCAAGAAGGCCGCGTCGTCACCGTCTCCAGCATCGCGCATAAATTCGGGCGGATCGATTTCGACAATCTGATGTTCGAGCGCGGCTATGATCCCAGCATGGCCTATACCCGCAGCAAGCTCGCCAATCTGGTCTTTGCGATGGAGCTGCACCGGCGGCTTGAGGCGGCGGGCTCAACAATCAAGTCGGTCGCATGCCACCCCGGCTATTCGGACACCTCGCTGCAATCGACCGGGCCAGTCGGCCTGTTCAAGGCGATGTACAAGATCACCAATGCGGTAATGGCGCAACCGGCGACCCTGGGCGCCTATCCCACCGCGCTCGCTGCGGCGGAGCCGAAGGCGGTTAGCGGCGGCTATTACGGCCCGACCGGCTTCTTCGATGCGCGAGGACCCGTGGGCGATGCCGATGTCGAGCGCCGCGCATTGCGAGAAGATGTCGCGCAGCGGTTGTGGGACGTAAGCGAAGAATTGGTCGGCGAAGCTTTGAAAGTCTGAGTGCGGTTGCTGGCTTGCGCGAACCGGCCAAACGCCTCAATCTGCTCGTCATGACAAACACGCTTACCGTCCGCTCAATCGCCGCAATGCTGCTCGCTGTCTTCGGCGTTAGCCTGGCGGCCTGCGATCAGGTCGAGGCCCTGTCCGAGCCGACATATCGCATCGTGGTTGGGCTGGATCGAGAGGCGCTTGAAGATCGGGATCTTAATGCCGAGCAGCTGGATGCTGCGATTCAAAGCACCATTGAGGTCATCAGCCGCCGCATTGATGCCACTGGCAGCGCCGGTCATCGGGTTAGCGATCTGGGCAAAGGGCGGCTTGCGGTCGACTTTCCCGGCAACCTCGATCCTGAATCGGCGAAGAACCTGCTCGGAATAACGGCCAAGCTCGAAATCAAGCTGGTCGATGTGACTGCGCTGCCTACGGATGTCGCGAAGGGTGTGTATCCTCCGGGAAGCGAGATTGTGCCCATGCGCGACGGGTCGGGTCAGGTCGCATTGAAGCGTCTTGGAGGGCTTCGCGGCAAGAATATCAGCCGGGCACAGGTGGGTTACAACGAGAGTTCGAATGCGCCGGTCGTCAATGTCGAGTTTGATGAAAAGGGGGCGAAGCGCTTCGCGGTGCTGACTACGGCCAATGTCGGCAGCCCGATGGCGATTGTGCTCGATGACGAGATTATCAGCATGCCGATCATCGCCGAGCCGATAGTCGGTGGCCAGGTGCAGATTTCGGGCAACTTCACGCAAGGATCTGCCAATGAGCTTGCAATCATGCTGAACTCTGGCGCGCTGCCTGTTCCGCTTGTGATCTTGGAAGAGCGCGCTTTGGGCAACTGAGGCATTGGCGCAAGGGACCGGCACCAAAAGGGACATTGGAAAGTCACACATGCTTGCGCGCAGGGGTGCTTTAATCCTTGAAAAGGTGCGATATTTCTGGAAAGTCACACTGTGTAAAGCTCGGTTTGGTGGTCCATGCCACCGGGCAGGCCCGCAAAATCCTTGCCTACAGCGCCTCTGCGCACTAAATGCCGCGCCTTCAACGACAC
>JBCCOF010000055.1:0-17681 GCA_039025455.1 Pseudomonadota bacterium
CACCTGCGCGTCGCAACCAAATATCCCAGCCTCACGCGACGTCATTTTGAAACGCGGGGCGTGCAGGCCGAATGCGTGAAACTGAACGGGGCGATGGAATTGGCGCCTTCGCTGGGTCTGGCGCGGCAGATTGTCGATCTGGTTTCTACGGGCAAGACGCTTGCGCAAAACGGGTTGGTCGAGACTGACAAAATCATCGACATTACGGCGCGCCTGATCGTGAACCGCGCGGCGCTCAAAACCGACCGGCGGGTGGCCGAACTGGTAAGCGCGTTTCGCCAAGATGCAGAAAAGAGCGCGGCCTGATGGATATTCTAAGCAGCCTTGATCCGGACTTCGCCCGCAAGTTTGACCGTCTCGTCAATTCGCGGCGCGAAACTGAGAAGGACGTCGCTGGCTCGGTCACCAGCATCCTCAGCTCGGTCAAAGCCAGCGGGGACAAGGCTTTGGTCGACTACACCCAGCGTTTCGATGGCTATTCGCTCGTCGATGACGCAGATTGGGTAATCACGCCCGCGAGTTGCGCCGAAGCATATGAGCAATTGGATGAGGACCTGCGCAACGCGCTGAATCTCGCTGCGAAGCGCATCCGCGCCTATCACGAGGCACAGCTTCCCGAGGATCGCGACTACACCGACGATGCGGGCGTGCGGCTTGGTGCGATCTGGCGTCCGGTCGATGCGGCGGGGCTGTATGTCCCGGGTGGACGCGCCGCCTACCCCTCCTCGCTATTGATGAACGCAATCCCTGCAAAGGTCGCGGGTGTCGAGCGGCTTGTTGTTGTCACACCTACGCCCAAGGGAAACTCCAATCCGCTAGTCTTGGCGGCGGCGCATGTTGCAGGCATTGACGAAATCTGGCGCGTCGGCGGTGCGCAAGCGGTCGGCGCGCTAGCCTATGGCACCGAGAAAATCGCCCCCGTCGATGTCATCACCGGCCCCGGCAATGCCTTCGTCGCCGAAGCCAAGCGGCAATTGTTCGGCGTGGTCGGGATCGACATGGTCGCCGGGCCGAGCGAAATTCTCGTCATCGCCGATGGCCAGAACGACCCCGATTGGACCGCCGCCGACCTGCTAAGCCAAGCCGAGCATGACCCCACCTCGCAATCGATCCTGATCACCGATGATGCCAGCTTCGCGCGGCAGGTCGAGGATTGCATTGATGTGCAGATCAGCATGCTCGCCACCGGCAAGGTCGCGCGCGCCAGTTGGGATGCGCACGGGGCGATTATCGTGGTCAATGACTTGGCCAGCGAAGCGCCGCCACTCGCCAACCGGCTGGCCGCAGAGCATGTCGAGCTGGCGATTGAGGAGCCGGAGCCTCTGTTGCGAGAGATCCGCCACGCCGGAAGCGTGTTCCTTGGCCGGATGACGCCCGAGGCGGTGGGGGATTATGTGGCTGGCCCCAATCACGTTCTGCCAACGGGCCGCCGCGCGCGCTTTTCCAGCGGCCTCTCGGTGCTCGACTTTATGAAGCGCACCAGCTTTATCGGCATGGACCAAGCGGGGTTAAACGCGATTGGCCCTGCGGCGGCAGCGCTTGCCCATGCCGAGGGGCTGCCCGCCCATGCCAAGTCTGTGGAGCTACGCCTTAAATGAACACGCCAGTCCGATCACAGGCCAGATCAACCGCGCGGCTCGCCGCAGTGCAGGCGCTCTATCAGCAGCAGATGGAGGGCACGGCGCTCGAAAAACTCCTCGTTGAGTTTCACGAGCACCGTTTGGGCGGCGAAGTCGACGATGAGGACCACGGCGATGCGACCTATGCCGATGCCGAGGTCGATTTTTTCGATGATCTGGTGCGCGGAACCGATGCACGGCGCGACGAAATCGATACTTTGCTTTTGAGCAAGCTTTCGGATGGATGGACGCTGGCGCGGCTCGACAAGACCATGCTGCAAGTCTTGCGCGCGGGCGCTTATGAGCTGTTGGCACGCCCCGATGTTCCGCACGCCGCCGCGATCAGCGAATATGTCGATGTCGCCAAGGCGTTTTTCGACGACCGCGAAGCCAAGTTTGTGAACGGCATTCTGGATGCCGTCGCCAAGGATGTGCGCAACTGAGCCTCCGATAACCCGTGAACGGTGCGCTTGCCTTCGACAGGCAAAGCGCGAACGGGTATAGGGGTGTCGGGATGAAAGAAGCCGAGTTTCTCGAAGCCTTGCGCACGCTCCCCCTGCATCCGGGCTCGCGCGGATTGCGGGATGATTGCGCGCTTATCGAGATCGGTGACGAAATCCTGATCTTCAACCACGATATGATGGCGGAAGACACCCATTTCCGGCCCGATGCCGATTTGGCCGATGTCGCGTGGAAACTGGTTGCGGTAAATCTGTCTGATCTCGCTTCCAAAGGGGCCGAACCGGTCGGCTTTTTGCTGGGTCATGCGCTTGGCAAGGATGACACCCGTTTTCTCACCGGGCTGCGAGAGGTTTTGGCCGTGTATAACGTGCCGCTGATGGGCGGTGACACGATAGCGGCCACCGGCGCGAGCACTTTTGGCATGACCGCGATTGGCCGCGCGACTTGCCGCCCCGTCCCCTCTCGCCGCGGCGCGAAGCCGGGCGATGCGGTCTACGTCACCGGGCCGGTCGGACTGGCGATGCTCGGCTTTGAAGGAAAGGCGCGTTACCTCGGAGCGTTCAACCGCCCGCGCCCACGCCTCTCCGAGGGTCAGGCGCTTGCTCCGCTGGTGACCGCGATGATGGACACCTCGGACGGTCTGCTGCTCGATTGTTTTCGCCTCGCCGAGTTGAATGAAGTGACCTTTCGACTGGTGCCAGACGCAATCCCCGTCGCAGACCATCGCAGGCTCGATGATTGTGTGCGCTGGGGCGACGATTACGAGCTGCTTTTCACTGCCCCTCCCGGCGCATCTCTACCGGTTTCGGCAACGCGGATAGGCATGGTCGATCCAGCGGGCGATGCGCCTTTATTGCTGGGCGCGACACCGATGCGCATGCCGGAAGCGCTGGGATATCAACACGGTTGAGCTGAGCTGCCACTGTCCCGCTCTGGCAAAACTGGTGAAATCCACCGGACTCCTGCCGCTTTCGCGCTTGTCACGCCGTGCCAAGGCCGTATGAGTGTGCGCCGCACGCTCGGTGGACACCGGGCGTTTGTCTGATGTGGGGATCGCCATTGTCAGACTTCCGCGCAAACAAGGGGATCTTTCCGTGGAACTTATACTAATTTCAATCGGGTTGGGCGTGCTCGCAGTCGTTTACGGCTTCGTGACGAGCCGTCAGGTGCTGGGAGCCAGCGCCGGTAACGAAAAAATGCAGGAAATCGCAGGCGCAATTCAGGAAGGCGCGCAAGCCTATCTGAACCGTCAATACACCACCATCGGGATGGTCGGTGTGGCCGCTGCTGTAGTCGTCGGGATCTTTCTTGGCGTTGTGCCAGCGGTCGGTTTTGTGATCGGCGCGGTTCTGTCCGGCGTTGCGGGCTATATCGGGATGAACATCTCGGTCCGCTCGAACGTGCGCACGGCGGCTGCGGCAGAACAAGGCCTGCAACAGGGCCTGACCATCGCATTCCGCGCTGGTGCGATCACCGGCATGTTGGTCGCAGGCCTTGCGCTGCTCGCCATCGCTGTGTTTTTCTATGTCCTCGTCGGGCCTATGGAACTCGAAGCGAACAGCCGCACTGTGATCGACGGTCTTGTCGGCCTCGCATTCGGCGCGTCGCTGATCTCGATCTTCGCGCGTCTGGGCGGCGGTATCTTCACCAAGGCTGCTGACGTCGGCGCTGACCTTGTCGGCAAGGTCGAAGCCAGCATTCCCGAAGACGATCCGCGCAACCCCGCCACCATCGCTGACAATGTCGGCGACAATGTCGGCGACTGCGCTGGCATGGCGGCTGACTTGTTCGAGACTTACGTGGTGACTGTGGGCGCAACTATGGTTCTGACCGCGCTGCTGTTCAGCGAGCAACTCGCCGAAGCGGGCCTTCTGCTTCCCATGATGGCGCTCCCGCTTCTGATCGGCGGCGCTTGCATCGTGACCTCGATCATCGGGACTTACTTTGTGCGTCTCGGCAATGGCACCAATGTCATGGGCGCGATGTACAAAGGCTTCATCGTGACCGCCGTTCTGGCGGTTCCGCTGATCTTTGGCGTTACGCAATATGCGCTGGGCGACATGAACGCTGTGCTGGGAGCCGGCCCCGGCGGGGTCGAGTTCAACGGCATGGACCTGTTCTACTGCTCGCTCATCGGCCTTGTGCTGACCGGCATCATCATCTGGATCACCGAATACTACACCGGCACGAATTTCCGCCCGGTGAAGTCGATCGCCAAGGCTTCGGAAACGGGACATGGCACCAACGTGATCCAGGGCCTCGCTATCAGCCTTGAGTCGACCGCACTGCCGACCATCGTCATCATTGCGGCGATTATCGGTGCATATCAGCTCGCTGGCCTGATCGGTCTGGCTTACGGCGCGACGGCAATGCTGGCGCTGGCGGGTATGGTCGTGGCGCTCGACGCATACGGCCCGGTTACCGACAATGCTGGTGGCATCGCCGAAATGGCGGGTCTGGACGAGAGCGTGCGCGAAAAGACCGACCTGCTCGACGCGGTTGGCAACACCACCAAGGCTGTGACCAAGGGCTACGCCATCGGTTCGGCGGGTCTCGCAGCGCTCGTGCTGTTCGCCGCCTATACCGCTGACCTTCGGGAATTCTTCCCGGATGCCAATGTCGATTTCGGTCTCGAGAACCCATACGTCATCGTCGGGCTGCTGCTCGGCGCGCTTCTGCCGTACCTGTTCGGTGCCATGGGCATGACCGCTGTGGGCCGCGCCGCTGGCGACGTGGTGAAGGACGTGCGCGAGCAGTTCGCTGCTGACAAGGGCATCATGGCCGGCACCAGCCGCCCCGACTATGCTCGCACGGTGGACCTTGTGACCAAGGCCGCAATCAAGGAAATGATCGTTCCTTCGCTGCTTCCGGTTCTGGCGCCAATCGTTGTCTACTTCGTGATCTACGCTCTGGCGGGTCAGGATAACGCCTTCGCGGCGCTGGGCGCATTGCTGCTCGGCGTGATCGTTGGCGGGCTGTTTGTGGCCCTGTCGATGACAGCGGGCGGCGGCGCTTGGGACAACGCCAAGAAGTATATCGAAGACGGCAATCACGGTGGCAAAGGCTCCGAGGCTCACAAGGCTGCGGTGACCGGCGACACCGTGGGCGATCCGTACAAGGACACCGCTGGTCCAGCGGTGAACCCGATGATCAAGATCACCAATATCGTCGCGCTGCTTCTGCTCGCGGCACTGGCCGGGCATTAAAGCGAAAACGTGAACTCCCGCGAAAGCGGGAGTCTCCATCGGCCTCGTGCCTGCATTAGTGAGGTCCCCGACTTCTCGGGGACTCTCGAGGACATTGAAAGCCCCGCTCGGAAGCGTCCGGGCGGGGCTTTTGTTTGTATTGTCGAGCCAGAATGTGCCGCCATGGGGCAGCCCCGCACATCCCACAGTCTTTCTTAAACCCGCTGCGCTACACCGCGCGTGAACGCGCAATTCTGCGCGCCTTGGCGAGGTTAACAATCACGATGGGTCTGGACATTGCGCCATCCCAATTGCGCCGCACTGCCACTCCCGTTAGCACCAGCGCGCGGGCGCAAGAGGTGCACCTGCTTTCGCCAGCCGAAGCCGCTTCGCCCGCTTTGCGCGACGCATGGGAGCAACTCGCCCGCAACGCCGCCGAGCCTAACCCCTATTACGAGCGCTGGTTTGCCCTGCCCTCGCTAGAGCAATTTGCCCAAGGCCTCGATTGCAGGCTGCTGACGCATTACACCGGTGATCGCCTGACCGGCCTGCTCCCGATTGCCTTGCGAAAGCCCTATTACAATTACCCGCTCCCCCATGCTTCAGCCTGGCTGCACGACAATGCGTTTTGCGGCGCGCCGCTGGTGGAGCGCGGGCAAGAACACGCTTTTTGGGCCGCGCTGTTCAACCAATTCGACCGAGAACCAGGCCGCGCTCTGTTCCTGCACCTGCCGTTCCTTCCATCCGAAGGAGCGCTAACCTCTGCCCTCGACGCGGTGCTGAAAGAAACGCAGCGCCATGGTGTCACCGTGCACTGGATGGAGCGCGCGATGCTGGCCTCTGATGCCACGCCAGAAGACTATTTCGCGCAATCAATGAAGCCAAAGGCGCGCAAGGAATTGCGCAGGCAG
Source organism: Pseudomonadota bacterium (assembly GCA_039025455.1). Lineage (GTDB taxonomy): Bacteria > Pseudomonadota > Alphaproteobacteria > Sphingomonadales > Sphingomonadaceae > Erythrobacter. Next base: position 6,178 of record JBCCOF010000055.1, read on the forward strand.
CGCAAACGGCTTGAAGAAGAGGGCGATCTGACCTTTGAGCGTCAGCGTGACGAGCGCGGGATCAGCGATTGGATCGGCGATTTCCTCGCTCTCGAAGCCGCTGGTTGGAAAGGCGATGCTGGCTCAGCGCTTGCCAGTTCGAGGCACACAAGCGACTTCTTTGCCGCAGCGATTGAAGGCGCCAGCCGGTCAGGAAAGCTGGAGCGTTTGACACTCAGGTTGAACGAAAAACCCATCGCGATGCTCGCCAATTTCGTTACGCCGCCCGGTGTCTACAGTTTCAAGACCACGTTTGATGAAGTCTATTCGCGTTTCTCCCCCGGGCTTCAGCTCCAGATCGAAAACCTCGACCTATTGGGGCGCGATGGCATTGACTGGGCCGACAGCTGTGCTGCGCAAGGTCATTCGATGATCGAGCGCATCTGGAGCGAAAAGCGCCGGATGGAGAGCCGCAATATCGCGATTGGCGGGCCGGTGCGCCGCGCCATTTTTCGCGGGTTGATGGCCTATGAAAACCGCAACGGGAGCCCGCAATGAACGCGCCGTCGAAACATTGGGAACGCGAAAGCGTCACCGCGCCGGAAGTCTTCGATGCCAAGGCCCGCGCGACCTTCGCCGCGTCCTATCCCGAAGTCCCGCACACATTGCGCCACGCGCTTGACCGGCACGCCTTGCTGGAACTGGATGCTCTGGCCGATCTCGCCGAACAATTGCCCAAGGCCAGCGTCGAATACAATCGCGGCGACCTGCCCATCGGCATTGACGGCAAGCCGGGCGAAACCGGCCTGTCGATTGCCGAGACCATCCGGCGGGTGCACGAGGCGAACAGTTGGGCGGTGCTAAAGAATGTCGAGCAGGTGCCCGCTTACGAAGCGCTGTTGCTCGGGCTGCTTGGTGAAATCCGCGAAGAGATCGAAGCGAAGACCGGCGCGATGCTGACGCCGCAGGGCTTCATCTTTATCTCGAGCCCCAATGCGGTGACGCCCTACCATTTCGACCCCGAGCACAACATTCTGCTGCAAGTCTCCGGCTCCAAAGTGATGACCCAGTTCCCGGCGGGCGACCCCCGCTTCGCACCCGATGCAGTGCACGAAAGCTATCACACTGGCGGCCCGCGCGAGCTCACTTGGGACGAGGCATTTTTGGACAGCGCGCGGCCCTTTCCACTGGGACCGGGTGATGCGGTTTATGTCCCCGTCATGGCCCCGCATTTCGTCAGGAACGGCCCAAGCAGCTCGATCTCCCTCTCGATCACATGGCGGTCGGAATGGAGCTATGCCGAAAGCGATGCGCGCGCGCTCAATCACCTTTTGCGAACACGCGGCCTTACACCCACTGCGCCCGGACGCTGGCCGCACAGCAATCGCGCCAAAGCCTACACCTTCCGCGCGCTGCGCAAGGCCAAGCTGACCGGCTGATCCAACAGGCTGACGCTTGACCTGACGCCTGCGCCTAACCATGGCGTCGGGCATGACTGAAACGCCCTCCCCCCAGACCCTCGTCGACGGCCTTGTCCGCTTGCTCACCGTCGAGAAGCGCGCCGCCGACATCTATTCCGGTCGCCCGCAAAAGGGCGGCATTGGCCGCGTGTTTGGCGGGCAGGTGCTCGCGCAGGCACTCCAAGCCGCACAAGCGAGCATTCCATCGGACAAAGCCGCCCATTCGCTGCACGCCTATTTCCTGCGCGGGGGCAAGGAAGGCATCCCCATCGAATATCGCATAGAGCGCGATTTTGACGGGCGCAGCTTCTCAAACCGTAGGGTCGTCGCTTCACAGGAGAGCGAAGACGGATCGAGCACGCCAATCCTCAACCTGACCGCCAGCTTTCAGGTGCCCGAAGAAGGCCTTGAACACGAGGATTCTCCAATGCCCGATGTCGCCGGTCCAGAGGAGCTGCGCTCGGACATGGAAATGCGGCGCGAAATGGCTGATAAAATCGGCGACAAGTTGAGCGATGCGCAGCGCAAAATGATGCTGCGTCCGCGTCCCATCGAGATGCGGACCATCGACAGGCTGCACTGGATGAACAGCGAGCCAAAGGCGCCACGCGCGCGCAGCTGGTTTCGAACTGCCGCCCCCTTGCCCGACGGCCCTGCGCTGCACCGCGCCGTCATGACCTATGCGAGCGACTTCACGCTGCTGGGAACAAGCGCCTTGCCACACGGTCTTTCATGGATGCGCGGCGAGCTGGTCGGCGCCAGCCTGGACCATGCCATCTGGTTCCACCGGGAAGCGCGCGCCGACGAATGGCTGCTCTATTGCACCGACGCCCCATGGTCGGGCGGCGGTCGCGGCTTTAATCGGGGGCGCATATTCAACCAGTCGGGCGAACTCGTCGCCAGCGTCGCTCAAGAAGGCATGATGAGAAAGCGCAAGGGAAAATAGGTCCAGGGACGAGCCCTAATGCGCCAGCAATATTGGCATTTGCGGTTCGCTCAACGCGCGGCGGGTGACGCCTCCGAACAGGAATTCGGACAGACGCGAATGGCCGAACGCGCCCATCACCATCATCCCGCAACCTCGTTCTTGAGCCGCTGAAAACAAGGTGTCCGCGATCTTCGCATCACCGCGCGGGATGTCCATGATCTCCGCATCAATTCCATGGCGGCTGAGATATTTCGCGCCCTCGACCGGCGGGAAATCGAACCGTTCGTGTTCATCCTTTTCCGCCACGCTCGCCAGAATCACTTCGCCTGACGAAGACAAAAGCGGCACCGCAGCGCGCAAGGCAACGCAGGCTTCGAAGGAGCCATTCCACGCGACCATGATCGGCGCAGACATCTCCAACCGCTTGCAATTCTTGGGGATCACCAAGACCGGAACCGGTGCCTTGAGGACCAGCTCGCCGACCAAAATCGACGGCCCCGCGCCCTCGCGCCCCATGTCATGCGGCCCCACGATAATGACATCGTGCAGCGCCGATTGCTCGAGCAGCTTGGTCTCCGCCATGCCGTGCACAGTGCGCCAGTCCCACGCCACATCTTCATTGGCGAGATCAGCTTCGACCTTTTTGCGCAGGTCATCCGCCGCTTTCTTGATGCGCGGGACCGCCGCCGCCATCGCAGATCCATAAAAGTCGCCTGGCGCGAAAATCTCGTAATTGACGGCGTGCAAACACGTGATGTGACCATCATACGCACGGGCAATATCCATCGCGGCCTGAAGGCGGGCTTCGAGGCAATCATCGGCGTCGATATGCAACAGAATAGACTTCATCGCTTAGTCTCCCATTTCCTTTCTACATGATGGAGGATTGGCCCGAGAATACATTGATCAAGATCAATCTATCCGCGGCGGACTCAGCTTCCCTGCATCGCTGCGCTCGGCTATGGTTGGCGGTAAGGGAGAGACACCGCCATGCAGATCACGCGCCAAAAGCCGGTCAAAACCACACTTCAACCGTCAAACCACCCTTATCTGAGCGGGCCGTGGACGCCGGTGCATGAGGAGGTGGATGTTGACGAGTTGGAGGTGATCGAGGGTGAGATTCCGGCTGACATTGACGGCGTCTATCTGCGCAACACGGAAAACCCGGTGCACCAGCCGCTTGGACGCCATCACCCGTTTGATGGCGATGCGATGATCCATCAGGTGAGCATTTCGGGCGGCAAGGCAAGCTATCGCAACCGCTTTGTGCGCACCCAATGCTTTGAAGCCGAGCAAATCGCCGATGGCGCGCTGTGGGGCGGCTTGATGGACCCTGTAGGCACGTCAAAGCGCCCCGGTTTTGGCGCGCATGGCGGGCTTAAGGACACCGGCTCAACCGACATTATCGTCCATGCAGGCATGGCGCTCGCGACGCTCTACCAATGCGGCGAGGCATGGCAGATTGACCCGCTGACTTTGGAAAACCACGGCAAGGCATCGTGGGGCCCGCTCGATGGAGTCTCGGCTCACCCCAAGGTGGATGAGAAGACCGGCGAGTTGATGTTCTTCAACTACTCAAAGCATGCGCCCTATATGCACTACGGCGTCGTCGATCGCGCGGGCAGCCTTGTGCATTACGTGCCGATCCCGCTGTCAGGGCCGCGCCTGCCGCATGACATGGCAATCACGCCGAACTGGTCGATCCTCAACGATATGCCACTGTTTTGGGACGAGAAACTGCTTGAGCGCGATATCCACGCCGCGCGGATTCACGAAGGCGTGCCGACACGCTTCGCGCTAATCCCGCGTCATGGCCAGCCCGAAGATATCCGCTGGTTCGAAGCCTCGCCGACTTATGTTCTCCACTGGACGAATGCGTGGGAGGAAGGCGACGAGGTTGTTCTGGAAGGCTATTATCAGGACAAGCCGATGCCCGACCCCCTCGAAGAGGCGGGCGAATACAGTCATATGATGGCCTATGTGGACGAGCACTCATTCCAGAGTCGCCTGCACCGCTGGCGCTTTGACCTCAAGACCGGCGAGACCACCGAGGAGCGTTTGAGCGATCGTGTCGTCGAGTTCGGGATGATCAACCCGGAATACCTGATGCACAAGAGCCGCTATATCTGGTCCACGACCACGCGGCCCGGCTGGTTCCTGTTCAACGGCTATGTCCGTCACGACACCGAAACGGGTGAAGAGCAGGTCTATCAACTGCCCGAAGGCGTCTATGCGAGCGAAAGCCCGATGGTGCCGCGTAAGCGCTCAAGCAGCGAAGCGGTAGCGCACAAAGACTCCGCGTCTTCTGAAGACGACGGCTATCTGGTCACCTTCCTTATCGACGAGAACACCGGCACGTCAGAACTCGCTATTCTCGATGCGAGCGATGTGACCAAGGGACCGATCTGCCGTCTCGCTTTGCCACACAAGATCAGCAGCGGTGTGCACTCGACTTGGGTGGAGCATTCGCAATTACGCGCCGACGCGGAGTTCAAGCACGGCCTGTTGGCCCAACATGGCTAGGCGGCGCGCCTAACGCAGTTGCCTCACCATCACGCCCTGTACTCGCGACCTCTCGACCCTCCCAAGCCGCTCGGGCGAAGTCGAGGCGGGCGATGTGCCTTCCAACGCCACCGAGCCATCCTCGCCGACATCGCGCGCGCGCTTCACGATCACGCCAAATTCGGGATGGTCGACCAAAACGACATCGCCCCGCTCCACGCGCTTGCGGGCGCGGAACAGGGCGAGGCTTCCGGAGGGCAGCATGGGCTCCATGCTGTCCCCCCGTATTCGCGCGAAGGTGAAGCCGAACAGGCTCACCTGCGTTCTCTCAAATCAGCCTTCCAGCTTCGGATAGACTACGGGCAGTTTCGGCTCGTAAGGGCACGGAGCCTTGCCGGTTGCAACACCCTTGGTCGCCCAGAAGATCTCGGCAAATTCGTTGACCAGCTCGACCAGCTTCTCGCCATCTTCGCGATGGCAATCCTGTTTACACTTCGACGCGGTCATCATGATCGAATGGGTCAGTTCGTGGATGTTCGGATATTTCTCCACGATAGGCGGCTTCACATAATCGCCCCAGATCACGCGGATCTCGTGCTTGACCTTCTCGGCCTGCTCTTCCTTGTTCGCGACAAGCCGCGCCTTGGTCAGAAACGCGCTGTCATCAGCGGCCAGAAACTGGTCCATCAGGCGAACGACGGACACTGCGTGATAGAGCGCGGGGCCGGTGTCGTAGATACCGCAAGGAACGTCGCAATGCGCCTCGGCAGTGACGAGAAGGCCGCTTTTTTCAAGCAGATTGGTGATGGCGTTGGTCATCTGTGTGTCTCCTTCGGGTGTGCTTACTTCTTGCGATTGCCAATGACCTTGCGGCCAATGACGATGACAGCGGCAAGAGCGACTGCAGCTGCAACCACCGCCCACTCGGAGTGAATGTGCGGCAGTTCGGTCTCGTGCGCGAATGCCGGGCTGGAAGCGGCCAGCGCGCCAATGGCGAGCGGCAAGCGTTGAAGTTTGGTCATAATACCTCCTTTGAGTCGGGCGAAAACTGCTTCGTGCTAAACGGGCTAGACGCGCCCAGCGCCCAGTTCAACCAAGCAATGTGCGCAAAGCCGCAGAAGTCCCAGATGAACCGGCAAAATCTGTCTCGTGCCAGTCAGCCGGGATAGGCTTTTGTCAGGGTCGAGATCGCCATTTCGAGCAGGGTCTCGTCGCTTTCCTCGGCCAGCGCCAAGGCAGCCGAGCCACCGTTGAGCGCGACGATTACAGGCTCGTCGATGTAGCGGCCCAGGTTGAACCACTGGTTGAAGTAACCGCGCGGCAGATCGTTCGCCGGTGTGCCTATCCATGTGGCATCGGGGTCCCAGAACATCGTGTCAAACCGCAGGCAGACCTTGTCGAGGAGGCCGAAGCCGATTGCCTCAATCGCCGCGAGCTTAGCATCGGGCAATGCTGGTTCGAACTTGATACTTCCAGATTTCAGCACGCCCAGCGGGACAGTTATGATGGCAGCATCAAACTCATGCGCTGAGCCATTTGCAAAGGTCAAAGCCGTGCCACCCTCATCATGGCTCAATCCGGTCAATTCATGGTCTAGTTTTACAGCGTAGCCGCCCTTAAGCGCTTCGAAAATCTCTGCATAGCCTTGCGGAAACGACACATCGGGGCCGTCGAACCCGTCCGTTTCGACAAAGCCGCTTTCGTCTATCCAGTCTTTGTCCGCGCCATAGGCGACTTGAATTTCATTCTCATCGAACAACCAGCCGGGCGTTGAGAACATGCCGAGTTTGCGCCCGCCCCCGCCTCGCACTGCATAGCCATCCTCGGTCAGGTCGCGCTTGATCCCGAGCCGGTCGGCCAGTCCCGTGAGTGGGTTGCCTTTGATGCCATGGATCCACGCGGCCCCAAGGTCGAGGGGCACGCCCATCTCGGTGTTGGTCCAGACTCGCCCACCGATCCGGTCGCGCGCTTCGAAGACGGTTACCTCGCGGCCCTTGGCGGACAGAGCATGCGCTGCCGAAAGGCCGCTCATCCCCGCCCCGATCACAGCAACCCGCTTCGCGCCGCCCGCCAGCACCGCTTTGGCAACATGCTGTCCCGACAGAAAGGCGGCATGCACGGTCGAGTTAAAGCGATGGTAGGTCGCTTCTCCGGCGAAGAACAGCCTGCCTCCGACGGGGCGCTCAAGTCTGGTATAATCGCGCCCAGACGTGCCTTTGGCTACGTAGGAATAAGCACCCATAGCGAACGGGTCTTTGCTCCAGTTCGTCCGCAGATAACCCAACAGCCCTGCCGAATTGGCCGCTACCGACTGCCAAGAGCCGCATGCCGTGGTTGCTGTCATCGCCGTCAGTCCTGCCAGAAGTGTCCGTCTGTCCATATGCGGCAGCCTTCTACCCTCCGGGCGTAATCCAACGGGTCAGCGGACCCGGCTCCCTAGCCGAAAAGACTATCGCTCCAGCTCAAGGATTGCCCATTCAAAATCGTCATCGTCCAGCGAACCGAACACAACGTCCCAGTTAAACCGGCTGACCCAAAGCGCGACCAACGTGTCTTTGTCCATAGGAGCTACGCCGCCGCCAAAGCGCCATGCCGGACGCGTCGTTACCAACTGCGCGCGCTGCGTGACCCCTATGTCGCGAATTCTGGACGAGTGCCCTTTCATATGGATCGAGTCGAAGGTGGTGTACGCGAGGACATCATGGAATACCTCGCCGTGTTTCTCGACCGAGCTGAAGGACGATATGATGTGCATTTGACCATCGGTGTCCGTCACAATGTGCGAACCTTGTGACGCTACGAGCAGGTCCTTTACCTCGCCATATACCTCGAACTTTGTATTCGGATCGAGCAGGCTTTTCCCAGTCGGCGTGCGCCATAGGGTCGCGGTAATCCGACCTTGCGAAACCATAACTCCACCTCTGGGGGACGTAATCAGGTAAAAACGGTCTTCGAAGGCATTGTATGTGACGCCGACGGACTCCCCGCCACTGTAGTATGTGTTCAAGTGTTCAAGTGCCTGGAATTCCTTGCCATCGGTTGGCAACAGGAAAAACTTTGTGCCCTTGCTGGCCACCGCCACAATCTCGCCCACCGCCTGCATCGCGCTTGGATGCTTGGCCAGAACAGGTTTCATGGTCCATGTCGTGTCGCTGGCAGACGGTTTGAGCGTTTTTAGCGGGTTGGTGTACATCAGCAGGCCGTTGCGCGCCGTCTTTCCCACCCGCGACATCGTCGTAACAACGCGCCCGCGCGGCGTCATGGTTATCCCGCTGGGATGGTCGTTGTCTGTCACCTCGCCATTTGAATCATAGGTCTCTTCAAAGCCGGTGAGCGAATCATCGATGACGTGCGAGGAATTGGATCGAAACGTATCTAGGAACATCTCCACGGCTTCGACTTGAGGCGACATTTCAAGTGCGGTTATTTCGCTTTCCCAGAAGGTGGCTGCCGTGTTCTCTACCGGGCTCCAGACCAGCGAAAGCCGCTCATATGTCAGGTGGCGCGCCTTTGCCGTTGTGAGGTAATACTGCTTGCCATCGATCTCCGCCGTATACCGCGCCCTGTGGGGAAAGACCTTTTCGTCGGCATTTGCAGCCAATTTGCGCAATGGCAGTTTTCCGGTTCGCGGACCGTCAACAGGGCTCCAGACGGCATAAAGAGAGCCATCAGTGAAGTCGCCGGACCGGCTGCGCGTATAGCTCAATTCATAGGGAACTCCCCCATCACTTGCACCTCCGCCCATCCACGCCATCAAGAAGAACGTATCCACAACCGTCTTTGCGATCCGCCCCTCTTGCAATCCGTTATTCTTGGTCACGACGGCATAATAGCGCCTTGCCTCACCAGGAGCGGCGGGCGGAATGGCAGACGCGCTGCCGTCATAGCTAATTTCCCAAGGCTGACGATCGGGGCCTGTGGTCCGAAGGAACACTTCCGCGTGCAACTGGCTGGCCGAAAACCCAGCGATAACCGCGGCAATGACCAGCAATCGCGCCAACTGCGAAATCTGCGCCGCAGCCCCGCTCCCTTGGCGTCGCGCCACGCTCGACATCGAATTGGACATTCTCATTTCCCCCCATTTAACCACCGTGACAGTAGGCTGGAATTTCCGTCGGTCAATCATGCAGTTGGCCCTAGCCAGCCATCTCGTAATAGGTCGGCGAGCCCGGGCCCACGGGGATGCCGAGCACGAAGGTCCACAGGTAGAAGAAGATCGACCAGAAGAAGATGAAGAACATCGAATAGGGCAGCATCATCGCGATCAGCGTCCCTACCCCCAGGTTCTTGTCATAGCGCGTCGCCCAAGCGAGGATCAGTCCGAAATAGCTCATCATCGGGGTGATGATGTTCGTCGTGCTGTCCCCGATCCGGTAGGCCGCCTGAATGACTTCTGGCGAGTATCCGACCAGCATCAGCATCGGCACGAAAATCGGCGCGGTCACGGCCCATTGCGCGCTTGCCGAACCCAGCGACAGGTTGATCATCGCGCAAAGCAGGATGAACAGGAAGAACACCATCGGCCCGGTCATGCCGGTCTCGACCAGGAAGTTCGCCCCAGTCACCGCCGTAATCGCGCCCAGATTGGTCCAGCCGAAGAACGCCACGAATTGCGCCGCGAAGAACACCAGCACGATATACAGACCCAGCGAAGCAAGCGCCGCCGCCATCGCGTCGATCACATCGCGGTCGGTCTTCATCGTGCCCACCGCGCGGCCATAGGCGTAGCCCAAGGCAACGAAGAAGATCAGAATCCACACCACAAACCCGTCGAAGAACGGGCTGTCGATGCGGTCGCCGGTCTCCGGATTGCGCAGCACGCCCCACTCGGGAACCAGCGTCAGCGCCATGAACGCCAGCACGCCCAGCAGCGCTATACCCGCCCAGCGCAGCCCCTTGCGCTCCTCCTGTGTCACTGCGTCCATCATGCGATCATCGAGAATGGTCGGGTCCGCGACCGACGGGTCGTACGCGCCCAGCTTTGGCTCGACGATGTAGATCGTCGTGAGCGAGCCGATGATGGTGATCAGGAAGGTCGAGGCGACCATGAAGTACCAGTTCGCCGTCGCCACCACCGTGTATTCCGGGTCGATCAGCCGCGCGGCCTCTTGCGTGATGCCTGCCAGCAACGGGTCGATTGTCCCGATCAGCAGGTTCGCACTGTATCCGCCCGAGACGCCCGCAAAGGCCGCAGCCATGCCCGCGAGCGGGTGCCGTCCCAAAGCGTAGAAGATCGCGCCTGCCAGCGGGATCAGCACCACGTAACCGACTTCGGATGCGGTGTTCGAGACGATCCCGGCAAACACGATGGCCACGGTCACCAGATGCTTGGGCGCGCCCAGCACCATCGCCCGCACGGCGGCGCTCAGCAGCCCCGATTTCTCTGCCACGCCCACACCCAGCATCGCGACCAGCACCACGCCGAGCGGGGCGAAGCCGGTGAAGTTGTCGACCAGATTGGTGAAGATGCGCCGCACGCCATCGCCATCGATCAGGCTGACGACGCGGATCATGCCATCTTCGGCCACACCCTTCGCACCCGCCGGACGGGGGTCCTCCACAGCGACGCCCATCCAGCCGAGCAGGCCCGACAACAGCACAATGCCCACCGCAAGCAGTGCGAACAGCGTAACGGGGTGCGGCAACAGATTGCCCAGCCATTCCACCCCGTCGAGGAAGCGGGTGAAGGCGTTTCGCTTGCCCTTGTCGTACTGATCGGTGGTTGCGGGAAGTTCGCTCATGGACGGCTCCGATTGGGTGAGGCGCGCAGGTTAGCGTCACCTAGATGAACGGGAACCGATAGGCGATGCGACCAGCTTCGCAAGAGCCTTGGCAATGGGATTGACGGCCAGCAAGGCAAGCAACGGGGAGCACGCGCAGTGTTACACGAAACCGAGCTTTGCATGGTGTGACTTTCCATCACGCCGCCGCCTCGCCATGGCGCGCCTCAAAGGCATCGACGCGGCGCAACAGCACCAAAAGAGCATCATTATCAGCCATTTGCATCGCGCCCATAAAGCGACCGCCGCGCATAATCACCCGCCACTTACCGCTCGTGCAGCGCCACTCAAGTTCGCGAAGTGTGACTTTCCGATGAGGCTTGAGAGCCGCCAGAGCCATCTCGCGCGCAGCAAGATATTGTTCCATCCCTGCACTCCCTATCCCTCCACCCCCTATCCCTGCAAAAGTGCCCCGCCGTGCCAAGGCCATATCCCAAACCGCAGCGAACCCTTCCGCCCCGGGCCGCTCGCGCAGCCGATACGCCGTCTCCCGCGCCATCGACACCGCCCGAGCCGCAGCGGCAACGGAACGGGTCTGCGCAAGGTGCCCGATAAACTCGGCCTGACGGCGCGGCGTCCAACCATCCGCGCGCGGGCGGGTTTGGACAGCGTGGAACGGCGGAAGTGTGAGTGGCGGGATGGCGGGGTGAGAGGGACGCGGGGGGTAGTGCTTCATCCGCGAGGGTATGGGGCGTGGGAGTGGGTGTAGGAAAGGTCTCGACCTGTGCGACTGGATTCCCGCGTGCGGGGGTAAGAAGAAGTTGGGGGTGTTAACATAAAACAAAAACCGCCTCAATACCCCGCACGCGGGCAAACACCCCCCCCACCACCACAACAAACGCAAAAAACCCCCCA
>JBCCOF010000056.1:0-17600 GCA_039025455.1 Pseudomonadota bacterium
GCGGTGGAGCGCCACCTGGAAGAGTTTCTCGGGCTGTCGGTCAAGATCAAGGCCGACGCCGATCCCAAGTCTGGTTCCGTTACGATCCGCTATGGCAGCCTCGACCAGCTCGTCCTGATTTGCCAACGGTTGACCGGCGGCGACATCTAAGTCGCGCCGCGCAACTTCTGCGCGTTAGGCGGTGGCTGGGGTTTAACCCCGATCTCTTATTGCTTGATCATCTTCGGCGAGGGGTGCTTTGGGTGCTTCGGTGGTTTCGGATGAGTAACTTCTTCCTTCACCTTTTCGCGCACAATCACACGCTGGCGCACCGTTTGCTTGACCGGCACCATCACGATTTGCTGGCAACCACAACCGGCATAGCCATAGCCGTGAGTGAAGTTGGCAGAGTGAAGTTGGCCAAACCTGTGAGCTGCGCCAAATTCATCGTATGATGCCAGATACCCGTCGAGTGCGGCTTCGCAGTCATATCTGCCGTTTTTCTTGCCGCCGCCGATGATCTTGCCAAGCAGAAGTCCGGCGAGGCCGCCAGTGCCACCACCGATCAGCGATCCTGCGAGTTTGTCGCCTTCTGCAGCGATGACATTGCCAAGAACACCACCAGCTACTGCTCCGAGCAGTCCACCTATGATACTGCCCTTGCTATCCTCGCTCTTTCCACGAACCCGGCGATTGCACTCGGCAATCCACTGATCCCTGCCAAGCACAACCTTTGCAGGACCGATTGGGTGATGTGCAACAGGATGATGCGAGATCGGCTGATGGGTCGCCGGCTGGTGTGATGAACGGACAATGCGGCGGGTGCGCGTAATGGTGGTGACACCATCAGGACCTACCGTCCGTTCTTCCGAGATGATCGGCCCTTTTGTCGCGTGATGCTGGAGCACGGCTCCGCCGAGTTGCGGCATCGTCGTCGGGGGAACAGTCTGCACGTGTGCTGCACCGATTTGCGCAGGAACCCGTGTTACGTATTGCGCCTCAGCCTGAGCTGGCATTGCGAGCGCAACAGCGGGAATAACTCCCACGAAGGCGGTTGCCCGGAACAGATTGGCGCGGAGATTTTTGCGTAGCGTCGACATTTGTGTCCCCCGAATTGGGCCAAAGCCATTTACCGGAGCGCGAGTCGCCACGGTTCATATTTGGTTACCAAAGGGTTACCATCGCAGGCGGGTTCAAACCAAGCTGGACACAGGGGGTGTCTCGTTTCGGGGCGGTTGGGGCCCGCGCGTTTCTCACACTAGAGCCGAGGACCTATGGTTTTAGCCAATAATTCCAGCCCTTTGGCATCCTCTTCGGAAAATCTTGCAGGCGAGGGGCTATCGCAGTCAATCACCGCGATCACTTCTCCATCCCGCATAACCGGCACAACCACTTCCGACCGGCTGAGTGCGTCGCAAGCGATATGTCCTGGAAATGCATGGACGTCCTCGACCAATTGTGTCGCCTTGCGGGCAACAGCAGCCCCGCAGACACCCTGGCCAATCGGTATACGGATACAGGCTGGTCGACCCACAAATGGACCAAGCACCAGCTCCAGCTTGCCCGCGTCATTTGCGCCCATGCGGTAAAATCCCGCCCAGTTGAGGTCAGGCACAAACTCCCAGACAAGAGCGGCGACATTGGCCATGTTCGCCACTGCATCGCTTTCGCCTGACGTCAAAGCATCAGCGGCCTCAGCCAATTGGCGGTAGCGTTCGGCTGGGGAAAGGTCGGGATCTGGTTGGAAATCGTACATCAATTACTCCTTAGGGCCGCGCGTGCAGAAGTCCGCTTGCCGAGACACGCTCATCCCCCTATTTCCCGAGCATATGGCTATTCTACGCAAGCTCGCAATCACTCTTCTGGTCCTTCTTGTCATCGGGGGCGCAGGGCTCTGGTATCTCTCGCGCGGCAACATCGCGGAATTGTCGGTTGATGCCGTTGCCGGGACCGATCCGACCCTTGAAGAGCCCGAGGCAGAGGGCTTCCCGACCGTCCAGATCGCCAAGCCGGTCGGCTGGAAAGATGGCGAACTGCCCGAGGCGGCCGAAGGATTGACGGTCAATCGCTTTGCCGAGGGGCTTGATCACCCGCGAACGCTCTATGCCCTGCCTAATGGCGATGTTCTGGTTGCACTCAGCCGCGCGCCGGCCAAGCCGGATGATGCCAATAGCGGGATCATGGGAACCATTCGTGGGTGGGTGGAGGATTACCTCTTCTCCGAAGCGGGTGCCGCCGGGGAATCCGCCAACCAGATCGTCCTGCTGCGCGATGCAGACGGCGATGGTGTGGCCGAGATCAAGAAGGTGTTGCTCGAAGACGGCATGGATTCGCCCTCGGGCATGAGCTGGCGCGATGACACGCTCTATGTGGCGAACCACAATGCTGTGCTCGCCTTTCCCTATGAACTGGGCGCGGATGTGGTTTCGGGAAAACCTAAGAAAATCATGGATCTGGCACCAGGTGGCGGGCACTGGATGCGCAATATCGAACTGCACCCGGACGACGGGAAGCTCTACGTCGCGGTCGGATCGGTCAGCAATATCGGCGAACAGGGCATGGAGGTCGAGGAAGGCCGCGCCATGATCTGGGAATATAACCTCGAAACGGAGCGGAAGCGTCCGTTCGGTAATAGGATGCGCAATCCCAACGGCATGGATTTCAGCCCGTGGTCGGGCGAGCTTTGGACCACGGTCAACGAGCGTGACATGCTCGGTTCTGACCTTGTGCCCGATTATCTAACCAATGTGCCGATCGGCGTGGATTATGGTTGGCCTTGGATCTATTACAAAACCGAGATGGACCGGCGGGTGGATGCCCCAATGCCACGCTTCCTCAATGAATACACCCGCATGCCTGAATACGCGCTTGGCCCCCATGTTGCCGCTCTGGGCCTCGTGTTCACCGCAGAAGGTCATCGGATGGGGAGCAAAATGTCCAGCGGTGCCTTTATCGCGCGGCACGGATCGTGGAACCGCAAACCGCCCTCTGGCTACGATGTGGTCTATGTTGCCTTTGACGAGCGCGGCAATCCGACGGGTAAGCCAATGCCGGTCCTAACCGGTTTTCTGAATAAAGACGGCACCACCAAAGGCCGCCCAACATGGGTCGAGTGGGCCGGTGATGGCTCACTGCTGGTATCCGATGACACCGCAGGGATTATCTGGCGGGCAATCGCTCCGAAGTCCGAGCCAGGCGCTGCGATTGCGCGGCTGGAGGGCGAACCATTGCCTCCCTCGAAGCAGCTGAAAGACCCGCGCGCCGATTTCGAAGCGGATTACCTACGCCAACAGGCGGGTCAGCGGACCGGGCAATAAGTGAAGCTAGAGTTTAAGACCGGCTCGTCCGGCAAGTTCTGTCGCGAACTGATAGGCTGAGCGTCCTGAGCGGCTTCCGCGGGCAATGGCCCAAGCCAACGCCTCCTCTTCATCCACCTCTAGTCCCGCTGGCTCCGTATAGCCTCGCAGAATCGCGAGATATGTCTCTCGATCGCAGGGGTGGAAGCCCACTGTCAGACCAAACCGATCCGCCAATGCCAGCGCATCGTCGCGTTCGTCGCGGGCGTGCAATTGCTCGCCTTCATCGGGATCGCGCCGGACAATCGCACGCCGGTTCGATGTGACGCCAAGACGGATATTGTCCGGGCGAGGGATCACCCCGCCATTGAGAAGGCTGCGCAGGGCAAGATTGTCCTGATTTTGTCCCTCGCCAAAACCCAGATCATCGATGAACAGCAGGAAAGTGCGAGACTGCCTCGCCAACTCTTCGATCAGTCGCGCAAAGTGGGTGAGCGAATCGGGGTTTATCTGGATAATCGCCAGTGCATCGGGTCGGGTCTTTTGAATGTCAGCCACCGCCGCCCTGACCAACGCCGACTTTCCCATGCCGCGCGCACCCCACAGCAACATATCATGCGCTGATGCCCCAGACGCGAGCCGTTCAAGGTTGTCCCGTACCGCCGCCTTCTGCTCATCAATGCCCCGCAATGCGGAGAGCGGCAGAGCATCGGGTTCGGGAATCGCCAGCACACCGTCGCCCGACCATACAAAGGCGGGTGCGCCGGTCCAATCCATGGGTGGGCTGACCGGCGGTGCGATCCGCTCCAAAGCAGCGGCGATCCGCTCAAAGGTGTCGCGCCTCGCGCTCATCCACCCCTCAAAGTTGCGCCGCGCAACTCATGGCGATCAACCCGCTAGCTTTTCGGCGGGCAAAGCGTAGAGCAAATCTGCCCCCGCAATCGCGCCTGCCTTCAAACCGTGCGCTTCGGGCACGATCCGGTCGAGGAAGAAGCGCACCGTCACCTGCTTGGTCTCGGCGAGCGAGGGAGCCGCGCCATCGGCAACCGCCTGAGCCTGTTTCATGAGCTGCCATCCGGCAACCGCAACCGCCGCCATCGTGCAAAAAGGCACGCTTCCGGCGAGCCGGTCATCAAGGCTGGCCTCGTCGCGCATCCAGCGGGCGATATTGGCGCAGTCGGTTGCGAGCGCGGCCAAACCGGCTTCGTCCGCAGCGTCACGCGCGATTTCCTCGAACAGGGCGATCATCGCTTCGCCGCCTTCCAGCCCAAGCTTGCGGGTCACCAGGTCGGCCGCCTGAATGCCGTTGGTGCCCTCGTAAATCGGGGCGATGCGCGAATCGCGCCAGTGCTGCGCCGCGCCCGTTTCCTCGACAAAGCCCATGCCGCCGTGGATCTGAATGCCGATTCCGGCGACTTCGACGCCCACATCGGTGCCCCATGCTTTAATCAGAGGTACGAGGATATCCGCGCGGTTGCTCGCCGATTCACCGCCAATTGCACCGCGATCCACCTGGCCCGCGCAATAATAGAGCAGCGCGCGCACCCCTTCGGTCAGCGCCTTCATCCGCAGAACCATGCGCCGCACATCGGGATGCTCGATAATCGCCACAGGGCTTTTGTCCGCAGCGCCAGCGCGCGCCGATTGCACCCGATCCATTGCATAGGTCATCGCTTGCTGGGTTGCGCGTTCGGCAATCTGGTTGCCTTGGTTGCCGACATTGATGCGCGCGTTGTTCATCATCGTGAACATAGCCATGAGCCCGCGATTTTCCGCGCCGACCAGCTCACCCACGCATTCGCCATTATCGCCATAGCTCATGACGCAAGTGGGTGAGGCGTTGATGCCGAGTTTGTGTTCAAGGCTGACGCAGCGCAAGTCGTTGCGGTTGCCGAGCGAACCGTCTTCATTGACGTGATATTTGGGCACGAGGAACAATGAAATACCGCGCGAGCCCTCGGGTGCATCGGGGAGCCGCGCCAGCACCAGATGGATGATGTTGTCCGAAAGCTCGTGCTCACCCCATGTGATGTAGATTTTCTGACCTGTGATCAGATATTTGCCCGCGTGCTCGCCGTCTTCAATCGGCACTGCGGTTGAACGAAGCGCGCCGACATCACTGCCCGCAGCCGGCTCGGTCAGGTTCATCGTGCCCGACCATTTTCCGCTGACCAGATCTGGCAGGTATTTCGCTTGCTGGTCCTTGCTCCCGTGATGCTCTAGCGCCTCGATCGCGCCCACCGACAGCATCGGCAGCAGGTTGAACGCCATATTTGCCGCCCCGAGATTCTCCAGCACGTTGCATGAGAGCGTGAAAGGCAGGCCCTGCCCACCAAACTCCTGCGGTGAAGCAATCGCGTTCCATCCTTGCTCAACATAGGCATCATAGGCGGCTTTGAACCCCTCGGGCAGGCGCACCACGCCGTTCTCCAGCTTGGCCCCTTCCAAATCGCCAGCGCGGTTAAGCGGAGCGAACTCGCCTGCCGCAAACTGCCCCACGCCTTCGACAATGGCTTCGACCAGATCGGCTTCGGCGTGGGCGAATTTCTCGGACTGGGCGAGCTCTTCGATCCCGGCATTGACTCGAATGGCGAGCAGCTGGTCCTGAGTGGGCGGAGTGTAGGGGGTCACGTCGGTGTTCGTCCTTTGAGGTGGAGTGCGGCGATTGCAGTGTGGCGGGGCCGGAATTGCGCGCGCCTCTTGGCACGCCTTGCGATAGAATATAGCGCCCCGCGCATGAGCGGCAAGAACGTTACGGAAGTGGTGCCAGCTGACGCCGAGGGAATTGCGCAGGCAGCGCGAATCCTTGCTCGCGGTGGGCTGGTCGCTGTCCCGACCGAGACGGTCTACGGGCTGGCGGCGCGGGCCGATAGCGCCGAGGCTGTGGCGAAGATCTATGCTGCGAAGGGACGGCCCGATTTCAACCCGCTGATCGTGCATGTCGCTGGGATTGCGGACGCCGATAGCCTCGTTGAATGGCCGAAGGGTGCGCGCAATCTGGCGACCCGCGAATGGCCGGGACCGCTGACGCTTGTCCTACCGCGAATGGGAGATGCGCGGCTGGCTCCGGCGGTGACTGCGGGGTTGCCGACGCTGGCGGTGCGGGTGCCTGCGCATCCCGTTATGCAGACTTTGCTTGAGAGCGTGGACTTTCCGCTCGCAGCCCCTTCCGCCAATCGCAGCGGGTTTATCAGCCCGACCACAGCCGCGCATGTCATGGCGTCATTGGACAAGCGCATTGATCTGGTGCTCGACGGAGGGCCGACACAGGCGGGGGTGGAATCGACTATCCTCGCGGTGCGCGAAAATGGCGCAATCGAAGAGCTACGTTCGGGTCCGATTGAGGTTGGTGCGCTTGATGCCAATCGTGGTCAGTCAGGCATCGAGGCACCGGGCCAACTCGCAAGCCACTATGCGCCGGGCAAGCCTGTCCGGTTGAGTGCGCGAACCTCACAGCCGGATGAATTTTTCATCGGCTTCGGCGCGATTGGTGGGGACTGCACCTTGTCCGAGCGGGGTGACCTCTCCGAAGCCGCCGCGAAGCTCTACGATTGCCTGCACCAAGCCGCAGCTGCCGCGCAGCCCAGAATAGCGGTCGCTCCAATCCCCGATCAAGGCATAGGCCGCGCCATCAATGACCGCCTACAACGCGCCGCAACGCCCCCGGACTAATCGTCCGGTTCAACCGGAATGGTCGGCAAGAGTTCCTGAATCTTGGCATAAGTCTCGCGCGCATCATCGCAGGCGGACCCTTTGCCCTTTTCGCATTTCTCGCGCTCTTTTCGGTATTGCCGCTCGAGCTTTCCGAGCTTCTCCTCGCGCTTGCGAATTTCGCGCCCGCGTTTTTCGTCTGCTTCGGACTGGCTGGTGGTGGCGAGATCGACTGCCCGGCTACCGATCTTGATCGGGGCGGTCACGATGTCCGCAGCGGAGCGTGCGAGGCACCCCGAAAGAGCGAGCGCGATCAGCGGGGTGAGGAGCAGAGCGGCGTGTCTCATGCCCTATCATCACCCCGCTTCGTTGCGATAGCAAGTCTGCCGGGCCGACAGGTTACTCGGCTGCGGCGTCTTCCTCGGACTTAGCGCTCGCTTTGGCTTTGCCCGGCCTGCAATTGAGCGAGCCGGAGCCAAAGGAATCGAGCGTGCATTCCGCTGACCCCGTGACGTCAATACTGCCTGATCCGCCGATGGAGGCGTTGACCTTGCCATCGGACATCAGCGACACGCTGCCCGAACCGCCGATAGAGATTTCCGCATTGTCGGCTGTCAAATCGCCCAGATTGGCGCTACCCGAGCCTCCGATGGTCAGATCGAGCGCTTTGGCCGATCCGGCTGCTTTCATGCTGCCCGAACCGCCAATGGTGATTTCGAGGTTTTCGGCTTCGACCCGCGCAATCGACATGCTGCCCGATCCGCCGATTATGGCTTCGGCCTTGGAGGCGATGGTTTCGGCTTCCACTTCGCCGCTGCCTCCCAAGACGATCTCGCTTGGGGCTGGCATTCCGATGCGCACGACCGCGCTGCCCGAGCTGCCCCAATCACTTCCCCAGTCACCGCTCTCACGGGTGACCCCAATCAGGTTGCCATCGCGCACAAAGCGCACGCGCTCGGCCGCTTCATCGTCGCCTTCAACTGTGACGGTGAAGGTGTCGGACTCGGTGACGATCACCTTATCGGAACCCGCCACCATCAATTCGGTGGGAGGCGTTCCGCTTTGGTCAAGCTCGCTTAGGGGAACGCCTTCTTCGCCATTGATTGTGCCCGAGGCATTGCACCCGCCCAGCGCCGTGGTCGCAGCAAGCGCCGCAACCGCGCCCATGCGTTGCACCCAGTTATTCATCATGTCAGCTCTCCACCATAAACCAATGTGTGTTGCCGATGTAATACACCAAACCCGATTGCGCAAGCCGTCGCGTCGCATCGCAAAGGCAGAACGAAAAAGGGCCGCCCCTACTGGCGGCCCTTTGCTTTAACGAAATGTCGAGGCAGGTTTAGCTGTCGTCGTCATCATTGTTGTAATACTGCGGAGCGTGCTCGCGCAGTACGTCGAGGATCTTCTCGAGCGCTGCCGGCTCGTCGGTTTCTTCCATGGCAGCGAGTTCACGCGCCAGACGGCTGGAGGCCGCTTCGAAGATTTGCCGTTCGGAATAGCTCTGCTCGGGCTGATCGTCGGGGCGGAACAGGTCGCGGGTCACCTCGGCAATCGACACCAGATCGCCCGAATTGATCTTCGCTTCGTATTCTTGCGCGCGACGCGACCACATGGTGCGCTTGACTTTGGGCTTACCCTTCAGCGTTTCCATCGCTTCCTTCAGGGTCTTGTCGGAAGACAGCTTGCGCATGCCGATCGCTTCGACCTTGTTGATCGGAACGCGAAGCGTCATGCGCTCTTTTTCAAATCGAAGCACATAAAGCTCGAGCTGCATCCCGGCGATTTCTTCGTTTTGAAGTTCGATCACACGGCCAACGCCATGCTTGGGGTAAACGACATAGTCTCCAACCGTAAAGGCGGGCGCATTGCTAGCCATGCGAGTTCCTTTCCTGTGGCGTAACCAGCGCAAACAACGGGCGACCTATCGAACGGTCCTGCGTGCGGAATTAGCGAGCAAGGGCCGTGTCGTAACCGTTCGGGGTGTTGATGCTGGTTTTAAGCCTTAGTGTTGCTCAATTCAGTGTTGCTGTCATCGCCGGCGTTGGACCAGACCAACGCGGTTGCAGCATTATATAGCACAATCGCAACAATATTGCGAGTCGCGCGCGCCATCGATCGTTCCGCAGCGCTTAATCGTATCAATCCTGGACAGGAATCCAAAACTGCGCCTTCGAGCCGAGGATCGAACTTTGGGCTGGATCAATCGCCCTCGCCAGGCTTCTCGCTAAAGAACTGCTCGAACTTGTTTGGCTTGCCGTCCTGCTCGTCGGCGCCATCCATCGGTTCTTTCTGACTGGTGATGTTGGGCCATTCGGGAGAAAATTTGGATGCCAGCTCGATCCATTTTTCCAACCCTTCTTCGGTATCAGGCAGGATCGCTTCGGCGGGGCATTCCGGTTCACACACACCGCAATCTATGCACTCATCAGGGTTTATGATGAGCATATTCTCGCCCTCGTAGAAGCAATCTACGGGGCATACCTCGACACAATCGGTGTATTTACACGCGATGCAATTGTCTGTGACGACGTAAGTCATTGAGGGCGTTTCATTCCAAAACCAGAATCGAATGCAGCTGCTATGGCGATTCAGAGCTTCTGGTCAAGCTCGCGATAGTGCGCTTTTGCGGCGGCGGCAGACAGACGGCGATCCGGCAAGGTCAAGATTTCAACCACCTTGACCTCTTTCCCGATCACCAATGTCAGGACATCTCCAATAGAAGTGTTTTCGCTTCTCCGCCTCACACGTTTTCTATTAAGCCGTAAAGGTTGGGCTTCGATCAAATCGCGCGCTCTGGAGCGGGTGCGAGCGAAGCGGAGATAAACCAGCAATTGGTCAAGCCGCATGCTGTCGCACTCTTCCACTTTGGCTTTCTGACTCATTTACCAAGAAGATCCGCCAAAGCATCGAATGCGCCACCAGCGCGCGCCGGGCCTGTATCGGATGATTTGCGCGGCGAGGGCTGCTTACCCTTGGACACCTTGCCAGACTTCTCGCCCGAGTGGCGCGATTTGGTGCTTCGTTTCCCGCCATGTCGGCGCGAGCCGTGGTCCCGGTCTCGACCAGATCGTTTGCCGGATTCGCCTACGCGCTTGGGGCGCCAGGTCCAGGTATCGGGGGCTTCTGGGCCATAAGCACCCTCGGGCAGGGCCCGCGCTCGCTGAAGCCGGAATCCTGCGCTTCCAAGCAAGCGCCGAGCGTTCTCTTCTTCCAAGCCGATTGAAACGGGCAAAGCGAGATCGAGACGGAAGTGGGCATTGCGCGGCTTCGCACCCTTTTCTCCCAACTTGTCAGTGGCTTTCCCTCGGGCATCGAAGGCTGTGCGCAGGATCTTCTCTGCCAGATCAACGCGTATCACTTGTCCCCCGGCCAAACGATAGCCAGCAGGAACGCGCTTCGTGTCTGCTAAAACCGGCAGCATGGCTGGCTCCAGCGGTCTTTTGTCTAGCCCGAGCGCATGCAGCAATTGGCGCGGGGCAGGCTTGAGAAGGTCGCGCGCAAAAATGTCCAGAGCACCAAAGGTGACCCCAAGCTTGCGAAGAAATGGGCGCATTTCCTTGGGCAAGTGTTGCAGTCCGGCATTTTCCCGACTGACAACCCCGCGCGCCTCGATAAGCGTTATAATAAGAGCGCGAGCCTGTGATCCTGCCTCGGGATTGCGCGCCGCTTCGGCTAGTTTGCGCAAAGGCGCGAGTGGCTCGAGCTTGGCTGCAAGCCATTCCCCGAGGCCGGCTTCAAGTTCGGCGCGCGGCGTATCGGGCAGCATTGAAATCTCGCGCGCCAGTTTCAGGCGCGGCGCCGCGAAATCATCGGGAAATTCGATTTCGGCCAGAGCGCGGCCCTGCCAGCAGATTGCGCCGCGCTCGATATCTAGTTCCTCAATCCCTGCATCCAGCAGCCACTTCGCGCGCTGAGCGAGAATGCCCGGCATTGCCCGCTCTCCCGCCGCCAGCAGCATCTTGCGATCAGCGAGCGTCGCATCAGGATCAACCGCAAAACGGAAACCGTCGAGCCTTCCAATCACTTCGCCCTCGACCGTGACCCGACCATCGGTTTCCAGGTTCACGGGCAGCGCTTGTGCATCCTGTCCGAGTGATTTCATCAATAGTGTCGTCCTTCGATTGACAAACCGCTCGGTCAGCCGAGCATGCAGCGCATCCGAGAGCTTCGCCTCGACCGAGCGGGCACGCGCAGCCATTTCGTCACGCGCGAGCACCCAGTCGGGCCGCTGGCAGATATAGGCCCATGATCGGATCGCCGCTATCCTTCCTTGCAGCGTGTCGATATCGCCCTGCATCCGGTCAAGTTCCGCGATGCGCGCTGCGACGAAATCCGCGCCGAGATAACCGCTGCGCAAATCTTCCCACAGCCGGGCGACGAACCGCGAATGCGGATCAAGCCCCAACTGCCGGAAATCGGGAAGCGAGCAAGCCTCCCAAAAGCGCCGGACAGAGCCGTGACCGCGTACGCTTTCTGCCAGAGGTTCACTGGCCAGGCGTTTGAGCACTGCGAGGTCGATTGCTTGCGGGGCAGAACGGAGCGCATCGTGCCTTGGGCGGCTTTCAAGGTCGCCGATCAGCACTTCCAGAGTGTCAAAGCGCGGCTCTGCATTGCGCCAACACAGCTTGGTGAGCGGCTGGAATTTGTGCTCTTCGATTGCGAACACTTCTTCTTCGGAGAATTCAAGCGGAGCACCTGATCTGCTGCCACCGCCGGTGAGCGTTCCAAAGCTGCCATCGCGCTGGTGCCGCCCGGCGCGCCCGGCGATTTGCGCCATCTCGGAAGGGGTCAATCGCCGTTTGCGCCGACCATCGAACTTTGAAAGCGCCGCAAACGCGACGTGGTGAAGATCGAGGTTGAGCCCCATGCCAATCGCATCGGTGGCGACGATATAATCGACATGGCCGTTCTGGAACAATTCGACCTGTTTGTTGCGGGTCTCGGGCGAAAGCGCGCCCATCACCACCGCTGCGCCGCCGCGAAAGCGTCGCAAGGCCTCGGCCATAGCGTAAACTTGTTCAACCGAGAATGCGACGACCGCGCTGCGCGGCATCAGGCGCGAAAGCTTGGCGCTGCCCGAATTGGTGAGCGTCGAAAAGCGCGGGCGTTCAACCAGCTCGGCTTCGGGCACCAGCGCCTTGACCAGCGGCTCCAGCGTGGCCGAGCCAAGGATCATTGTCTCCTCGCGCCCGCGCGCATTCAGCAGCCGGTCGGTAAAGATGTGGCCGCGCTCGGGATCGGCGCCAATCTGCGCTTCATCAATCGCGACAAACGCATGGCCACCCCCCAAACGGTCCATTGCCTCCATCGTGCAACAGAAATAGCGCGCCTTGGGCGGTTCGATGCGCTGTTCCCCCGTGATCAGCGCCACCGCATCATCGCCCTTGATCGCGCGCACCCGATCATAGACTTCGCGCGCCAGCAATCGCAGCGGGAAGCCCATCATCCCGGAGGAATGGGCACACATCCGCTCGATTGCGAGGTGGGTCTTGCCGGTGTTGGTGGGGCCGAGCACCGCGCGTACTCGGCTCTCAGCCCCGCTCTTTGGGGGTCTTTGCATTACAGCTGCGAGTATTGTCAGGCTTGCCGATTGGACGCAATGGCGCGGCACAAACAGCTTTTCACAGGACTCTGACTCCACTCACGGACTAAGGGGAACACCTTATCGCAACGGGCTACCCTGAGACCGCGGGTTAAGGACAGATTTACCTTGATCGGGCAGGACAAATCACCAAAAGGCGCTAGCTTGGTTTTTCATGTGCGCCGCAAAACACGCCGCATAGCAAAGGGCCGCTGGGACACTCATTTTGGATCACGGGCAGGACATGGACCGCGAAAATGCGGCTGGCATTGATCCGGAGGGCGATCTTGTCGCCTCGCGTTCGCTTGTCCCCTACCTTCAAAACGCCGCACGCCATGGTCCGCCGAGCAAACAACAAGCGTACAAAAAGCGCGCCCTTTCGAGGGTACGCGGGTTTGGCGAGCGCTATGACGAATGGAAGCTCTCGGTTGGCCAGTGGTTTGACCGGATCGACCTTGCGCCCGACCTTGCGGAGAATATAGGGAGCCGACGCTGGTTTCGCGGCGTAGCCACAATGCTTGGCCTCGGAGCGGTCGCTTTGATGTTCTGGCCCGACATGACCCCGCTCGAAGCTCGACCCGCAATGCCCGAAGGCGAGGAAATCCGCGACGAATTCCGCAGCCAGATGATCACACCGCTCGCCCTTGGCGCCGATAGCGGCCGCCGGATGGGTCCGACCGAATTCGTGCGCCCGCTCGATAACGCTCCTGAGCGACCTCGCATCGAATTGGTGGCGACATTGGCTGATGGAGACAGTTTTGCTTCGATGCTGCGTCGCGCGGGCGTTTCGCGCGATGATATCAATCGCGTTAGCGCCTTGGTTGGCGGCGCAATGGCGTTGAGCGAAATCGAGCCAGGCACCAAGATGGATATCGTGCTTGGTCGCAGGGCCGAAAAAGGCGCGGCAAGACCGCTCGACGCGCTCAGTTTCCGTGCGCGCTTTGATCTTGAGCTAGAGATTGGTCGGCGCGGGGAGGGGGGCACAGGCTCTCTAGTGCTCGCCCGCAACCCCATCCGCGTTGACAACACTCCGCTGCGGGTTCGCGGTCAGGTTGGAAGCAGCCTCTATCGCTCCATGCGCGCAGCCGGAGTTCCAGCCAGCGCGGTACAAGATTATCTGCGCACCATTGACGACCATGTCGATATGGATCGGGATGTTAGCGCGCGAGACGAATTCGACATTATCGTCGAATACAGCCGCGCAGCGACTGGTGAGCGCAAAGTCGGCAAACTGCTTTACGCTGGCGTGGATCGTGGCGGGAAACCGCGCACGCAGCTAATGCTGTGGGGCAAGGACGGCAAATATTACGAGGCATCGGGCGTGGGCGAAAGGCGTCAGGGTCTGCTGCGCCCGACTGCGGGCGCGGTGTCATCGCATTTCGGCATGCGCCGGCACCCGATCCTTGGCTATCGCCGGATGCATTCGGGCACCGATTATCGCGGGCGCACTGGTACTCCGATTGTCGCAGTCACCGATGGACGAGTGATTTCCGCCGGGCGCGCGGGCGGTTGCGGGATCACGGTCAAGCTCCAGCATGGCGGCGGGTTGCAGACGCGCTATTGCCATATGATCCGCATGGCGGTTCGCTCTGGCCAATCGGTCAGGCGTGGACAAGTGATCGGCTATATCGGTTCGACAGGCCTTTCCACGGGTCCACACCTCCACTTCGAGATGTACCGCAATGGCCGCGCGATCAATCCGCTTAGCGTATCCTATGTTACCCGTGCCCAACTTGAAGGGACCGAATTGATCGATTTCCGGCGCCAGCTGATCTCTCTGCGCGAGTTGGAACCGGGTGCAGCTCTTGCCGATCTTGTCCCGCTAAAGAGTGAGCTTGAAGAGCCCAAGCGCGAGATCGAGAAGGTCGATACCGCCCGCGAAATCAACTGATCGCACTGTGACTGACGGCGCGGCGCTTGATCCAATTGCGCCGCCCGACAAATTGCGGCAACACTGCGCGCCATGACAGGCAGCTACCCCAACACCCGACTTCGCCGCACGCGGGCAACCGCATGGAGCCGCACGCTCCACCGCGAAACCACTCTGAGTCCTTCCGACCTTATTTGGCCTCTGTTCGTGACCGAGGGCGAGAGTGTCGAACAACCAATTGATTCGCTGCCTGGCGTCTCGCGCTGGTCGGTCGACGGCATTGTCGCGCGGGCCAAAGAGGCGGTCGCACTGGGCGTGCCGGTCGTGGCTTTGTTCCCCAACACGCAGGCCGAGCGCCGCAGCGAAGACGGGGCCGAAGCGCACAACCCCGACAATCTGATGTGCCGCGCCATCCGCGCAATCAAGGATGCTTGCGGTGAGGACATTGGCGTGCTCACCGACGTTGCGCTCGATCCTTACACCAGCCACGGGCAGGACGGCTTGATCGATGATGCGGGCTATGTCGTGAACGACGGAACGGTCGCCGCCTTGGTCGATCAGGCGATCAATCAGGCCGAGGCCGGCGCGGATATCATCGCGCCGTCCGACATGATGGATGGCCGCATCCACGCAATCCGCATGGCGCTTGAAATGGGCGGGCACCGCAATGTTCAGATCATGAGCTACGCCGCGAAATATGCCAGCGCCTTTTACGGCCCGTTCCGCGATGCGGTCGGCTCGGGCGGGCTGCTGAAAGGTGACAAGAAGACCTACCAGATGGATCCCGCCAACAGCGACGAGGCTCTGCGCGAGGTGGAACTCGACATCGCCGAGGGCGCGGACAGCGTGATGGTGAAGCCGGGACTCGCCTATCTCGACATTGCGCGGCGGGTGAAAGACGCGTTCGGCGTGCCGGTCTTCGCATATCAGGTGAGCGGCGAATACGCGATGATCGAAGCGGCGGCTGCGGCGGGCGCGGGGGACCGCGATGCGCTGGTGCTCGAAACGCTGCTGGCGTTCAAGCGCGCCGGTTGCAGCGGTGTGCTGACCTATCACGCGCCCCACGCTGCGCGGCTTTTGAATGGCTGAGACGCAATCCGGATTTCATCAAGAGACCGAACGCCTGATCCTGCGCGATTGGCGGGAGGAGGACTGGGCTCCTTTTTGGGAAGGGACCAACACACCCAATGGAATGCGCTGGCTTGGCGGGGTTGCTGATGAAGCGGCAATGGCGGCTGGCCGCGCCCGCCTTGAGCAGTACAACTCCGATCACGGCCACACCTTTTGGGTGGTTGAACGCAAAGAGGACCAAGCGGTCTTGGGCTTTTGCGGGTTGAAGCGGTGCAATGATGAGAACGGCCCGGTTGGCGACATGGAGGCTGGCTGGCGTCTGCGAGAGGACGCTTGGGGCAAAGGCTATGCCCGCGAAGCCGCCGAAGCATCTTTGAAGATCGGGTTTGAGGAGTTTGGCGCGCCGCATATCATCGCGCTTACAGTTCAGGAGAACACGCCCAGTTGGGGTTTGATGGAGCGGCTCGGTATGAAACGACGTGCAGACCTCGACTTCAAAAGCGATGTCTTTGGACCTGAATCGGTGATCGTTTATTTGATCACCCGCGAGCAATGGGAGCAGCAACAGTGACAGCACATCCAGGTGCCAACATCATCCCGATTCACGGCAAGACGCCGAGGATCCACGAAACTGCCTTTGTCGCGCCTGGCTCCACCATTATCGGCGATGTCGAGATCGGAGCGGGCAGTTCGATCTGGTACAATTGCGTGGTGCGCGCGGATGTCTTCACCATCCGGATTGGCGAGCGCAGCAACGTGCAGGACGGCAGCGTGCTCCATTGCGACCCGCCGCGCCCCGGCGACGAGGAGGGCAGCCCGCTGGTGATCGGCGACGATGTGCTGATCGGCCATATGGCGATGGTTCACGGCTGCACGATCCATGATCGCGGCTTTGTCGGGCTGGGCGCGATTGTGATGAACAAGGCGGTGATCGGCTCAGACGCAATGCTGGCCGCGGGCGCGATGCTGACCGAACGCAAAGTGATGGGCGAGCGTGAGCTTTGGGCGGGACGGCCTGCGAAAATGCTCAAGCAGCTTGGCGACGGCGCGATTGCGGGAATGCGCACTGGGACGGCGCACTATGCCGAGAACGCCAAACACCATGCTCAGGCGGTGAATAAAGCGCTTAGCTAGGCGGCTTGGCCAAGTATTTGAACATGTGCGGAATGAAATCCGCTTTGCCGATCTCCAAACCACTCATTCGCAGGATTGCATAGGCGATGGAGAGGTGGAAATAGAAGTTGGGCAGCGAAAAATCGCGCACATATTCTTCGGCAGTCATCGCAAACTCAAACGCACCGCCGCCAATTGCAAATTCCATTGGCTGATCGGGTGCCGGGAGGCTTTCGACATCGATTGTGTCGAGCAAGTCCTTCGCATTTTCAATGAGCTCTTTGGCCTGTGCGAACGAGGTAACCTCATCATCGCTCGACGAGAAATTGGTCACGCCCAATCGATCAATCGCTTCGCCCGGAATGTTGGTGACGAAGCGAATTTGCGTGCCCAACGGATGCATATCGTCGGCCAATTTTGCGCCGCATAAACTGTCGCCTTCGCGGTGCTGCTCAGCTTTCGCAATCAAGCCCGCCAATGTGCCCAAACGAGAGCGATAAGTTGCGACGGATAGATCATAGAGGTTCATTGGTTTTTCCTAATGCCATTTTGATATGCGCTTTAGCGACTTCCGCCTTTTTCGGGAGTCGCTTTTGGCTCGCGATGACGATCGAAAAGCCTAATCCCGCACCAGCGCGCGCAAAGTCTCGATCCGGTCCGCTTCGTGCACCGGCTTGTCCCAGCGGATACGATGGATGCGGGGGAAGCGCATGGCGAGGCCGGATTTGTGCCGTTTGCTCGAATGCACGCTGTCAAAGGCGACCTCTAAGACTAGGGTTCGCTCGACTTCGCGCACCGGGCCAAAGCGGTTGAGCGTTGTCTGCCGCACCAGCTTGTCGAGCTTTTTCAGTTCCGCGTCGGTGAAGCCGGAATAGGCTTTTCCCACGGGCAGCAAATCCGCTCCCTTATCGGGATCGCCCTCCCAGCACCCGAAAGTGTAATCCGAGTAGAAGCTCGAGCGTTTGCCCGAGCCGCGCTGCGCGTACATCAGCACGCAATCGATCAGCAGCGGATCGCGCTTCCACTTGTACCACATCCC
>JBCCOF010000057.1:0-17526 GCA_039025455.1 Pseudomonadota bacterium
CGGCAAGATCATCGGCGAATTCCGAGCCAGCGGCCTACGCCCCTACACGCTCGAAAAAGCGCGCCAATACGGGTTTGATCAGGCGTTTCTTGAGGCGTGTTTGTAGAGCAAGTCCGCTCACAAATTCCCCAGCACCACCGGCAAGCTCATCGCCAGAATACCGCCGCCGATCATTGCACAGGCTACGAATAACGGCGTCCACGGCACCCAGCCGACGCGCTCCAACCGCTCCAGCGAGCGGCTTTTGTTGCGCCGCTTCTCCATCACCAAACACAGTCCTGCGAGAACAAAGAACCCCGCGCCGATCAGCGCGAAAATCACCGCATCGCTCGAAAGCGCAATCTGTGTGATAAAATCCATGCCTTGCGCGATTTAGGCTCCTTCGCGCCACGCGCAACCCGCATACCGCTTGCGCAAAGCCGCGCCGTGTTCCAAGCGCCAGCCATGGACGGTTCAGTCGCTCGCCCTCGCCCGATGCTTGCAATCGGATTGCGGCTCATCACCGCGGTGGTCTTCGCGACCATGGCTATGCTGGTGAAGCTCGCGGGTGAGCGCGGCGTGCATCTCGTCGAGATGATTTTCTGGCGTCAAATCATTACCTTAACGCTGATCACAGGCGGTTTGGCAATCCTCGGCAAACTCGCGATCTTGCGCACCAAGCGAATCAAAAGCCATGCAGGGCGCGCGGTGATGGGCGGTGTCGGCATGCTCTTCACCTATGGCGCTGTGCTGCTGCTGCCGCTCGCCGAGGCGACAACGCTCTCCTACACCGCGCCGTTCTTCGCCGTCGTGATCGCCGTGACGATGTTCGGCGAAAGGGTCGGCAAGTTCCGCTCGGCTGCGGTGATCATCGGCTTTGCGGGCGTGCTGATTGTTATGCAGCCGGGCAGCGGCGGGGAGGAAATCACTCTCGCCGGAGTGGCAGTGGCGCTGATAGCGGCGGCGATGGTCGCTATGATCAGCTTTCAGGTGCAAGATCTCAACAAGACCGAAACGCCGTGGACCATAATATTCTGGTTCACCGCACTCACTGCGCCGATCCTGATCATCGCCATGCCATTTGTTGCGGTGGCGCATGATCGCGAGACGTGGATGATCGTGATCGCCATGGCTTTGTGCGGGGGTGCGGCTCAAATTCTGCTCACTTCCTCCCTGCGCTTCGGATCGGCCTCGGTCGTTTTGCTGATCGATTACACCAGCCTGCTTTGGGCGATTTTCTACGGGTGGAGCGTGTTCGACCGGACTCCGCCCAGCACATTGTGGCTCGGCGCGCCGCTGATCATCGGAGCAGGGGTGCTGATCGCATGGCGCGAGCGTGTGCTGGCCAAAGCGCAGGCTAAGCCGGGCTGAACACCAGTGTCAGATTGTTGGCTGGCATTTTGTAGCGAACGTCCCACTTGAAGCCGACCGCCTCGGCCAGCTCGTCCACCTTATCAACCTTGCGAATGCCCCATTCGGGATTGCGCGACTTCAGGCTTTCATGAAATTCAACGTTGGAAGGCGCCGTTTCCACGCCCGGCTCGATATACGGGCCATAAAGGATCAACGGCCCGCCGCTTTCGGCAAGTACCTTTTTCGCCCCCTCAAACAGCCCCCGCGTCGCTTCCCACGGGCTTACATGGATCATGTTGATGCAAACAATCGCATCGGCCTTTTTCACAGGCCAATCGTCCGGCGCGCTCGCGTCGAGCATCAACGCTTCGCGCAGGTTGGAGCCGTCATATTCTTCGCGATAGGCCGCAATCGACGCCAACGCCTCGGGATCAGGATCGCTCGGCTGCCATTCGATATTCGCAAGCTCGCCGGCGAAAAACACCGCGTGCTCGCCCGATCCGCTCGCCACTTCGAGCACGGTGCCGCTGTCGGGCAGATGCTCGCGCAAGGCTGCGAGCAGCGGGATGCGATTGCGCAGGGTTGCGGGGGCGTGTTTCTTCGCGCCTTCGTCGTCTGACAGATTTGCCATCGCGATTAGCTGACCTGCCGGTCCTGTCCTTCCCAATAGGGCGCGCGCAATTGTCGCCGCAGGATCTTGCCAGACGGGTTGCGCGGCATTTCGTCAATCACATCAACGCTCTTGGGCGCTTTGAACGCCGCAATCCGCTCGCGCGTATAGGCGATCAGATCGCCCTCTTCGAATTCGACGCCCGGCTTGCACACCACGCAGGCTTTGACTTCCTCGCCCCATTGCTCCGACGGGACGCCGATCACGGCGACCTCGGCGACCGCAGGGTGGCCAAAGATCGCGTTCTCGACCTCGGCGGGATAGACGTTTTCGCCGCCCGAAATGATCATGTCCTTGATCCGGTCCTGAATGTAGACATAGCCGTCCGCATCCATGATCCCTGCATCGCCGGTGTGCAGCCAGCCATCGGTGTCGATGGTTTTGGCGGTGGCTTCGGGAAGCTGCCAGTAACCGGCGGTGTTGGACGGCGACTTGATGCAGATCTCGCCAATCTCGCCCAGCGGCACTTCCTTGTTGTCGCTCCCGCGAACTTCGATCTCGACCCCGGGCACCGCTTTGCCCGCAGAGCGCATACGCTCATTGCCTTCCAGCGAGTGATCCTCGGGCGGCAGCATCGTGACCGTGCCGGTCGTCTCGGTCATGCCATAGACCTGGATAAAGCCGGTGGTCGGCATGGTTTTAACCGCCGCCTTGAGCAATTCGAGCGGCATCGGGGCGGCGCCATAAAGCAGGAAACGCAGGTTGGAGAAATCGGTCTCCTGCGCCTGCGGATGCTGGATCACGAACTGGATCGCCGCCGGCACGAGGAACATATGCGTCGCCCCGGCCTCGATCGCTTCGAGCACGCCGCCGGGCGTGAATTCGGGTAAAATCCGCGCGCGAATGCCATTTGCCACCGCAATCGCGGCCAGCCCCGTCCCGCCAATATGCGCACAGGGCATCGCGGCCAGAATGCAGTCGCTTTCCTCGTATTTGTCCCAGGGCAGGTCCGCCTTGAGGCTCGGCTTGCGCAGCGAAAACAGGTTGCGATTGGACAGGCCCACGCCCTTGGGATTGCCCGTCGTGCCCGATGTGTAGAGCTGCAAAACCGGCGCATCGAGATCGGGCGCGTCGTAATCTCCGGGCGTCAGCGCCGTCGCCTCGCGATAGAACAGCTCGGCCTCGACCACTTGCGGCGCGCCCTCAATGTCTGTGGCCATGCCGCCCGCAATTTCCAGCGCCGCATCGACAAATTCCTCGCCCGCCACGATCAGCTTCGCAGCCGTATCGGTGAGGATATACTCGATCTCGCGCGGGGCCAGCCGCCAACCGATCGGAGCCATGACTGCGCCCATCCGCGCGGCGGCATAGAACAGGATAAAATAGCGGTCGGAGTTCTTGCCGAGCCAAGCGATGCGGTCGCCCGGGCCGATGCCGCGCGCTTGCATGGCTGCTACCAATTGCCGGGTGACAAGATCAGCCTCGCCATAAGTCGTGGCGCGATCGTCCTCTTCCATCGCAATTCCGTCCGGGCGCTCCTTCGCCCAATAGCTCAGGAATTCGTCAAAGCTGCTAAAATCGTGATCGGCCACGCTTGCCATTGGGGTTTCTCCGAATTGTTCTGTTGTCGCCTGACAAAGCTCTGATTAGGCGAATTCAGACAATCAGGTCCAGCGCTTTACGCTACTGCGCGCTGGTTGCCTTACTGAAAGCGCCCGCGCGCGCGAGCCCGCCGCTCACGCACCGCCAACCACACAAGCAAACCGAGCGGTCCGGCCATAAAGGTTGCCAGCAAAATGGGCGCCTGAACAAAGCGCGAGAAGAACTTGGAATCGGCATCGCGGGCGATCCAGAGGCCGACAAACAGGTCAAAAGCGAGGTAATGTGTCCAGCCGATCGTCACGCCCACATCGCTCGCAAAGATCGAACGAATGCCTTCAATCGTGGTGAAATCCGCCCCGCCGTTCCCCGCCGGAACCAGCCCGGTCAACACCGAAATCAGGGAGGCAGAGTAAACAAGGCACAACAGGCCAACGCCGAGATAGAGGGTCGCCGAAAGCAGCGCGGGGGCGCGCGGGAGCAGGATCAGAGCCGCCCAAGCGACCAGCGCCAAAAGGTTCACCGCTTTGAAGATAAGGCTCCAGTCCATTTCTAATCCCCTATGGTTTCGTGCGCACGGCGCCATTCGCGCGCGGCGCGGCGCATCGCTTCGTTGTCATGCGTAAACCGCCCCGCCGCCCGGCGCAGCGCGAGGCCCAAAGCAGCCTCTACCACCAAATCCGCCTCGACCGAGCGGTACGCCTCCCATGACCCCGAAAGCAGCGGATCGATCAGCGGGCTTACCGCCATCGCCACGCGTTCGAGCGGGCGAAAGTCCCCCTCGCGCGCGCCGCGCAGCAAGCCGGGTTGCAGGATATCGAGCCGTTTGAAGCCGACCTGCGAGACCATCTGCTCGGTCTCTCCCTTCACCCGCATGTAAAGCGACTTGGCCCCGGCATTGGCTCCGGCGGCTGAGATCAGGACCATGTTTGGCACGCCCGCTTTGTGCGCGGCCTTTGCGGTTTCGACGACCAGATCCTGATCAACTGCACGGAAGGCAGCCTCGTCGCGCCCGGCCTTTTTCCACGTGGTGCCCAGCGCACAGATCAGCGCGCGTGGCTTCACCGCTTCAAGCACTTCGCTCCATTTGTCCGGACTGGCGACAAACATTTCCATTCGCGCGCCGGGCGGCAGCTCAACCTCGCGCCGGGCAATTCCGACCATGCGCACTTCGTCGCCCGCGCTCGAAATCTCGATCGCCCGCCGGCCAATCAAACCGGTCGCACCAACCAATCCGATCCGCACCGGCCCTTGCTTTGTGCGGGGCTCAGACATTGATCAATCCTTGCGGGCGTTCGCCGTAAATCTCGGCACATGCATCCATCGCGAAGCGGTCGCTCATTCCGGCGATGAAATCGGTGATGGTGCGCGCGCGCTGGGGATTGTCTTCGGGCAGCTGCTCCTGCCAACTTTCGGGCATCAGCTTAGCGTCCTGCGAATAAGCGGCGAACAGCCGCGCAACGACATCGCGGGCGCGCTCTGCGGCGGAAACCTGTTCGGGATGGAAATACAATTTGTCGTACATGAACGTCTTCAGTGCCCGCTCGTTCTCCGTCATCTCGGGCGAAAAGCCCGCCAATTGACGGCTCGCCGCGCGGATCTCTGCGACCGACGCGAAGCCCGCAACCTGACTGCGTGTGTGCTCGAGCACATCATTGACCATCAATCCGATCTGGTCTCGCACCAACTCGCGCAATTGGCGCTCTCGCGGTGCATTGGGGAAGCGCTTTTCGACCGTCCGCCACTGATCCGCGAGGAAATCCATCTCCAGCAGGTCCTCGAGGGTCAGAAAGCCTGCGCGCAGGCCATCATCAATGTCGTGATTGTCATAAGCGATGTCGTCCGCGACCGCCGCAATCTGCGCCTCAAGCGAGGGCCACGAGCCGAGTTTTAGCGGGAACGCCGCGTCCAGTTCCGCGAGCGCCCAACCCGGATTTTCCATCGGACCGTTGTGCTTGGCCAACCCTTCGAGCAGGTCCCAAGTCAGGTTGAGCCCGTCGTGATCGGGATAGGGGCTTTCGATCCGCATGATCGTGCGAAGCGACTGCGCGTTGTGACAAAAGCCGCCAGACCGCTCCATCGAATCCGACAAAGCCGCTTCGCCAGCATGGCCGAAGGGCGGATGACCCAGATCATGCGCCAGACACAGCGCCTCGGTCAGATCCTCGTCCAGCCCCAGAGCGCGCGCCAGCACCCGCCCGATCTGCGCCACCTCAAGGCTGTGGGTCAGACGCGTGCGGTAGTGATCGCCCTCGGGCGCGATAAAGACCTGAGTTTTGGACTTGAGCCGGCGAAAGCTCATCGAATGGATGATGCGGTCGCGATCCCGCTGAAAATCGCTACGCGGCCCCCGAGATTCAGAGCGCGAGACAGACCGCGTCTCGCCAGCTCCGCCCATGCCAAATTCGCGCCCGCCATGGGCACTGGGATCAGCGGCGTAAGGGGCGCGGGTCATAGGGCAAACGCCTATGCGAGTGCCGCCCCGCGCTCAACGGGAACAGATCGGGAAACTGGTGCGATTGCGGGGACAGATCGCCCGGTGCGGGCGGTTTCGGGGCCACCCCCAAGGTGCAAATGGGGGGAGGGAGTGGCCCCGATGGCTAACGGTGCGACCCGAAAGCCCGGAAACGGCCTTTGACACGTCAATGGCGGCTTCCGGCGGGGCACCTAGGGGGCGCTTTTCGCAATTGCAGCATAACAATTGTAACGCAGCGGTGAGGCGTGCGTGATGGACGCCAAGCTGAGAATCTAGCTGTCCTGCTCCTGCTCCAGGATCCAGTCGGCCGCCGCTTCGCAGTGAATTCGGCTCGAATCAAAGACCGGGAGCACATTGGCATCCACATCAACCACCAGGTCCAATTCGGTGCAGGCGATGATGATCGCCTCGGCGCCCTCTTGCGACTTGTTGGTGATGATTGTCTTCATCGCCCTTTGCGCATCGCGCGTAACCTTGCCCACCATCAGCTCGTCATAAATAATCCGGTCGAGCTTTTCGACATTGTCCATATTGGGGGGCAAGAGATCGATCCCGTGCGCGACGAGGCGTTTGCGATAGAAGCTTTCGGTCATGACATTGCGCGTGCCGATCAGCGCCGCGCTTTTGTAGCCCGCCCGCTTCACCGCGCGCCCGACATATTCGGCGATGTGCATGATCGGAATATCGACCGCTCCGGCGACATCGTCGTACAATTTGTGCATGGAATTGGCGCCGATGATCAGCGCCTCGGCCCCTGCACCTTCGAGCCGCTTGGCGCTCTCTGCCAGAGTTACAGCAGCGCGTTTCCAGTCGCGGTCTTCGCGGATCGCGTAGAGCTCGCAGAAATCGAGGCTCTCAATCAGCATTGGTGCACTTGCCATGGGGGCCGCACGGCGCTGAACTATGCGGTTGATCCGGTCGTAATACATACCGGTCGACACCCAGCTCATGCCGCCGATAAGTCCCAATTTGCGCAAAAGTAATCCCCGAATCCGAATTGGAGTGTGTAGGCAGGTGTAGCCACCAACCCGAAGCGGCGTCCATAGCCCTGAAATTTTTACGAAGGTTCAGCGGCTTGCTTGGTGAATTCCAGGTTAAGCAGCCACTTTTCAAGGTCCGACAATGTCGCATCGACCGCCTCTTCATGCGGCAGATGACCAATACCGGGATAGGTCACCAGCTGGCTGTTGGGCATGGTCTTATCGAGCCACTCACCCGCAGCGAGCGGGATCAGCCGATCCTCCTCCCCCCACTGGATCATGGTTGGGACCGTCACAGCGGCAATTTCCGCCTCGGTCATCGGGTCATATTCGGTCGAAAACCGGTTCATGGTCGCGCGGCGATTGCCGGGATAGCGCAGCAGCTCCCAATAGCGGTCAACCGCTTCCTCGGTCACGACCGACTGAACCGAGACCGATTGTTCGAGCGATTGCTTGATCAGGCTGCGCGGGGTGATCTGTTCAGCGATCAGGTTGACGCCGGGCATGCGGGCGATGGTGAAGCCGATATTGCCGCTATCGTCATCTTCTTTCTCTTCGACTTCAATCCTCGGCCCGCCGCTGCCATCGACCAGCACGAGCCCCGCTACGCGGTCCGGGTGCGCCACCGCATAGGCCAAGGCGTGCTTCCCGCCCATCGAATTGCCGCCAAGGATAAAGCGTTTAATTCCAAGCGCATCGGCGACTTGGCCAATGTCCTGTGTGAAGTTTGCGCGGCTGTAATCGTCATTAGGATCACCGCCGGTGAGGCCATGGCCGACCTGATCGAAGCGGATGATGCGGTAGGTATCTTTCAGCCCCTCGACCCAAGGCTCCCATGTGTGCAGATCGGCGTTGGAGCCGTGGAGCAGCATGATGACCGGGGCATCGCGCGGCCCTTCATCGCGCAAATGGACCGTCACCCCATCGCCGATCTCGACAAATTGCGACGGCTCACCACCATATTTGGCGCGCATTTCATCGGGGTCGGTGTCGGGCGTGCGGAAGACGAGAAAGGCGACCACCAACAGCGCGACGAGGA
Source organism: Pseudomonadota bacterium (assembly GCA_039025455.1). Taxonomy (GTDB): domain Bacteria; phylum Pseudomonadota; class Alphaproteobacteria; order Sphingomonadales; family Sphingomonadaceae; genus Erythrobacter. The sequence continues at coordinate 8,037 of JBCCOF010000057.1, forward strand.
CGCCGGTGATCCTCAGAAACCACTTCATTGCGGCATCTCGTCAATCCATTTTCGCACCACTGCAACGCCGTCAGGATCGATGGTGCCCTTGCCCAGCTCCGGCATGGCCACGCCCGGCTCGGTTGAACTCATACGATAGAGCAGGATCGACGCGTCGGGGTCGCCGGGCTTGACCGAAACCGTACGCCCGCCCGAGCCGCGCCCTGCGGCGACCGGCGGTTTGCGGATGCCGATGGCGTGCGGGTCATCCTGTTCCCAGCGAAGGTCGAGCCCCGAATTGGAGGCGCTTCCGCCCGGTTGATGGCAATGCGCGCAGTTCACATCGAGGTAGGCGCGCGCGACCTTCGCCACGTCGGCGCTGTCGCGATCAATCCAGAGGGGCATTTGATTGCTTGCCCGTGGCAACGCGGCAAGGTGTCCGCTGCGAACCTGCGAGCGCATCCAGTCATGGTCGAGGTTGCGCGCTTTGGGACCAATCGGGATCACCTCGCCATTGACCTGGTGGCAAGTCTTGCACTGGTTCTTGTTGGGCACGCGATAGCTGATCTCGCTGCCATCGGACCGCGTGATCGGCATCCGCGCACCCGCCAGCGCGAGCTTGGCATCGGTCTGCTCGGCGTTCCATTTGTAGGGCAAAGCCAGCCAGCCATCCACACGGCGCAGCAACACGCGGGTCTCGATCAGCCTGCGATCCGCCCCTTCGCCGAACGCGAAGGTCTTGATGATCGCGCTGCCGACCGGAAACCACAAAAGCCGGTCGCCAGCGGGTTCCATCATCTCGCCATCGGGCAGGTAGATAAAGCGCAGCTTGTCCGCCCCGTCGGAATAGAGCGGCGTGTTGAGCTCGTAGGCCAGGAGTTGCTTACCCGTTTGCCCGCGAAGGTCGGTGAAGAAGCCGAACTCGGAGAGAGAGCGCGGCATTCCTTCGAGGATCGCGGCATCATTGACGTCACCACTCGCACCCCCTCCATCGGGCGCAGTCGAGCGCGCCGATGTGTGCGTGAGAGTCCCCGCCAGCACCGCAACCGAAGCAACCAAGGCGATCAGCGAAGGCTTCACTTGAGCCGCGCCTCCATGCCTTCGGGCAGCTGCACCGCATCAAGCATGGGCGCAGCGTCGGCACGCAGGCCGTCATAAAGGCCGGGCTGGGCCTCGGTGATGGGCTGGCCGACCTTGGTCAGACCGAGCGTGAGGACCGGCTGTTTGTCCTCCATATAAAACCGCTGATGCAGGCCATCGGTCAGCACCGGCGGCAAGGTTCCGCCCACAGCAGCGGCGATCATGTCTCCGCCGTCAAAATCGGGCGCGTTTCCGCCAGAGCCATAGATATTGCCGCGAATGACCACGCTTACGGGGCGCGGCTGATAACGGTCATCGTCATAGTCCTGAGAATAGGCGATCAGCATCACGTGGCTCGTCGTGTTGTTGACCAACGCGTTGTCGAGCACCTGCACCCCGGTATTCGCCATCACCATAACGCCGGTGCCCGCCGGCACGCTTGCGACGATATTGCCCTCTGGCGCGAAATTGTCGGTGTTGTTGTCAATAATGGCGTTGCGCGCCACCAGCACTTCGCCACCGCCAACCTTGGGCAGACCCGGCAGGTCGAACACCAGAATGCCGCCGGTGTTCTTGGTCGCGAGGTTCTCTGTCACTTCGGCGCGGTTGGAATTCTCAATCTCGATCCCGGCGACGTTTTCAACCACGCGGTTGCGCCGCACGATGATGTCCTCCGACTGACCGACATAGATACCCGCATCCGAGGCGCCGCGCACATAGCTGTCTTGCACCAGCACATTGCTCGCCTCGACCGGATAGATGCCATAGGCGCCGTTCTTGGCGTCGGGTCCGTTGGTCCATTCGACACGAACAGCGTGGTAGACGATCTGGTCCGCGCCCTTGGATTTGATGCCGTCGCCTTTGGCATTCTCGATGGCGAAATCGCGCAAGGTTACGTTGTCTGACGTGACAAGCAGACCCTCGCCTGCGCCCTGCTGATCGGTGAAATCGAGCACGCTGGCGTTCATCCCTGCGCCGCGCACCGTCACTCCATCGACATCAAGGCTAAGCCCGTCGGTCAGCGCAAAGCGTCCGGCTTCCAGCACGATTTCGTCGCCCGGCTCGGCGAGGATCAACGCCTCTTGCAACCGTTCTTGCGCGCCTTCACCGGCAGCGATGGTGTGCGTGTCAGCAAGCGCAGGCGTTGCAATCGCGAGCGCGCCCAGGCCGACAAAGACGGCCAGTGTCCGTTTGATCATGGTGTTCTCCCTATCCGCTGCGCAATGTGGCGCATCGGGGGGAGCTTTGGCAAGCAGGTTTACACCATGCCCTGTGCGTTCAGAAGTTGTCGCGGATCATTTCCAGACCGCAGCCGGTCGCAACGCTGATCAAGGCCGAAACCGCCTCGCTGTCCTCGACGCGGCGCAGGCGATCCAGCGCCTCGCTGCGCGACTGCGGAATGCGGCTCTCACCACCTTGCGGACCCAGTTCCTCGAGCTTTTGCAATTGCGAGATCGAAAGCTGATCGGTCAGCTTGGGCGCCATGCACTCGGCCATCGGCACCGGCAGTCCATTGGCGAGCAAGGCACCCTCGACCCGTTCCTCGGTCACTTGCTGGATCACCCCGCCATCGCGGGTGAACAGCCACACGCCGACCCCGAGCAGCGCGATAGCGGCAATGATCGCAAGCATCCGCATCAATCGAGCGCCTTCACAATTTCTTCAACCATCTTCTTCGCATCCGAGAGCAGCATCATGGTCTGGTCCATATAGAACACGTCATTGTCCACCCCTGCATAACCGACACCGCCCATCGAGCGCTTGATGAAGAACACCTGCTTCGCCTTATCGACGTCAAATACTGGCATTCCGTAAATGGGCGATGATTTGTCGGTCTTCGCCGCAGGGTTCACCACGTCGTTGGCGCCGATGATAAAGGCAACGTCCGCGTGTGCGAATTCGGAGTTGATGTCTTCAAGCTCGAACACCTCGTCATAAGGCACGTTCGCTTCAGCCAGCAGCACGTTCATGTGCCCTGGCATACGGCCTGCGACGGGGTGGATCGCGTATTTCACGTCCACGCCCTTTTCCTTGAGCGCATCGGCCATCTCGCGCAGCACGTGCTGCGCCTGAGCCACCGCCATGCCGTAACCCGGGATGATGATGACCTTCTCGGCCTGCTCGAGCATAAAGGCCGCATCGTCGGCGCTGCCTTGCTTGTAAGGCCGCTGTTCGCGCGGTTCGCCAGAGCCGCCTGCGCTGTCATCCGCGCCAAAGCCACCCGCAATCACGCTGATGAAGCTGCGGTTCATCGCGCGGCACATGATGTAGCTCAAGATCGCGCCCGAAGAGCCGACCAGCGCACCGGTGATGATCATCGCGGTGTTGCCGAGCGTAAAGCCCATCGCCGCTGCGGCCCAGCCCGAATAGCTGTTCAGCATCGACACCACGACAGGCATATCCGCGCCGCCGATCGGGATGATCAGCAGGAAGCCGATCAGGAAGGCGAGCACGGTGATCGTGATGATCTCCCAGCCTTCGCCCGCGCCGCCCTGAGGCGACACAGCGTAATAGCCGATAATGCCAAGGATCGCGGCGAGCGTGCCGAGATTGATGATGTGGCGTCCGGGCAGAAGGATCGGCGAACCGCTCATCCGGCCAGACAGTTTCAGGAACGCAATGACCGAACCGGAGAAGGTGATCGCACCAATCGCGATACCAAGGCCCAGCTCGATGCGGCTGACCATATTGATCTGGCCATCGCCATCGGTGATGCCGAAGCTCGCCGGATCAAGCCATGCCGCAAGGCCCACGACCACCGCTGCCAGACCGACCAGCGAGTGAAAGCCCGCGACCAGTTCGGGCATAGATGTCATCGCGATTTTGCGCGCAATCGTCACCCCGATGATACCGCCAAGGAAGATTGCGATCCCGATCTCGGCAATGCTGGCCTTGTCATAGATCACCAGCGTGGTGATCAGCGCCAGCGCCATGCCGATCATGCCATTGCGGTTGCCCGCACGGCTCGAAGCCGGGCTGGAAAGCCCGCGCAAGGCGAGAATGAAGAAGACACCCGCGGCCAGATAGGCGAGCATTGCCCAGTCAGGGACGGTGATGCCTTCGCCAGCTGCTGCGGCTGTAAAAATAGAGAAGCTCATGATGCCACTCCCGCACCGGCCATCTGATCCGCCCTGTTATCGCGCAGCGCCATATCCTTGCCAACAGTGTAGCCAAAGCCGAGCGCAATGATCAGCGCCAAAGACCATTTGTGTTTCGCCACGAAGGCCCGAATGTCATTGCTAGAGAAGCTCATCTCTTACTTCTCCTTTTTCTTGTACATGGCGAGCATGCGCTCGGTCACGGCGAAGCCGCCGAAAATGTTGATGCTGGCCATCACGATCCCCGCGAGGCCGAGATATTTCGCAATCGGGCTGGTCGCTTCGGCCGCGGCGATAAGCGCGCCGACAATGATGACCGAGGAAATCGCGTTGGTCACCGCCATCAAAGGCGTGTGCAGCGCGGGCGTCACCGACCAGACCACATAATAGCCGACGAAACACGCCAGCACGAAGATCGAAAGGATTGAGATAAATTCCATTAAGTGCCCCTAAAAATTCCTCGATCAGCCAGCGCCGAGCAGATAGCCTACATTATATCCAAGATAATATGCGCCAGTGCCTATGACGCTCAGCGCGATCAGTGCGACCGGGATTTGCGCCCATATTGGCAGCGCCTTGAAACGGTTCATCGCGCAGCTCCCTCGGCCGTCTCTTGGGTCGGCGCAATCGGTGCCTTGATCAATGAAAAGCGTCCTTCGCCCTCGACATCGAGGATGATCTCGCCATCAATGGCGTCCAGGATCTTGACCACTTCACGAACTTCGAAGCCCTTCATGGCGATGCCGTTGGTGCGCAGAATTACCATGCCGACCTTTAGTCCCGCGCTTTCAGCGGCAGACCCCGGCAGCAAGATTTCAATCCGCATGCCGTTTTCGACCGCACTGATGCCAAACCCGACAACGGGCTTGCTGGTATCGTAGTCGGGACGGTCGGCAAATACAGGTCGGGTGGCTTGATAAAGCCGTTCGAAATCGAAACCGGCGGAATCGCGCGTGCTGGCCTGTGGCTCGGCAGGTTGATCTTGTTCGGCACCATCGGTGTCTTGCGCCAGAGCAGGAGCATGCAGAGCGGTCGCCAGAAGCGCAGCCGAAATCGCTCCCACCAACGCCGTTGATGACCTGCGCGATGCGCGCGCAAACGACGACGCGACGTTCAAGAGTACCGAGATGAAATTCAAACCGACCTCCTGTGCCCTTAGAAACTGACCATTCGCGTGGTGACGCCAAAACCGGCATCCATGGGTTGCTTCACAGCAGCGGTCAGCTTGCCGTTGTCCAGCTTGCGAAACTCGATCTGCGCGCCCAGCAAATAGGCATCGCTCGGAAAGCTCTCTGCTCCGATATATTTCGCCGAGATTTTTCTGGTCTTGCCGTCATAGCGGTAACGGATGCGCAATTCGGCGGGTTTGTCTTTTTTCCCGCCGCCGCCACGAAACTCCAGCGCGACCCAGCTGTCATCGGCGAATTCCACCGGATCGATCTCGGTGAAGGCAACCGGCGCAAGGTCATAAAAGGCGCGAGGCTCTGAGCGCGCGACATTGGGCAGAACGCCAATGCCGGGGTCGGCTTCAAACCGCTGATCCAGCTTGCCGTCGTTGTTGCTGTCGATGAAACAGTCTTGTTTCAGCATCCGCGATTTGGTCGGCAAAAGGAACATGCCCGCGGTCACATTCATTTTCGATTTCAACACGCAATAGGCGTCGTAATCGCCCACTTTCGCGCCAAACATCTGGTCGCCTGCCTTGGCCCAGCGGTCCTTGCCATCGTCGCGCTCGACATCACCGGCAACAACCGCAAGCTTTTTGGGTACGAGCCGCTGGCGCAGGACATTATCGCCCTTGCTCAAAGCCTCACCCGCATTCGCAATCTCGGCGCGATCTTCAATGATCATCCACGCAGCCGCGCTGTCGTCAGTTTCGGCGCTGACAACCAAACGGGGCGGACTTACTATGATGATCGGCGTCGAAGCTACGAACGCGGTGAGAAGGCTCATCCAAGCAGCCTCTCGTTGACCACTTCACCCCCTTGGGTCAGCCGGATCGCATCACCGATTTCCTCGTCGAATTCGGGCTTTCCGGTTTCCTTGTCCCAGAACGCCTGGAACATGGTGAAGTGGTTGCGCGCAAACAGCGCCGAGCTGTCTGCGGGCAGGTGCGCGGGCGTGTTTGAATAGCCGATGATGTTCACACCGTGCTTGACGACCGTCTCGTCAGGCTTGGAACCTTCGACATTGCCGCCTTGCGCCACGGCCAAGTCGAAAATGACGCTGCCCGGCTTCATGGTCGCAATCTGTTCATCGGTGATCAGGACCGGCGCGGCGCGTCCGGGGATCAGCGCGGTGGTGATCACGATATCCTGTTTGGCGATGTGTTCGCTGACCAGTTTGGCTTGCGCGGCCTTGTATTCGTCGCTCATCTCGGTCGCGTAACCGCCGGAGCCTTCGCCCTCGATACCCTCAACGTCCTGCACGAAGATCGCTTTCGCGCCGAGGCTTTCGATCTGTTCTTTGGTGGCAGAGCGGACATCGGTTGCGGAAACCTGCGCGCCCAAACGCCGCGCGGTCGCGATCGCCTGAAGGCCCGCAACGCCGACCCCCATAATAAAGGCCTTGGCCGCCTGAACCGTGCCAGCCGCCGTCATCATCATCGGGAATGCGCGACCATAGGTGTCCGCCGCCGCCAGCACGGCTTTATAGCCCGAAAGGTTGGACTGGCTGGACAGCACGTCCATCCCCTGTGCGCGGGTAATACGCGGCATGAATTCCATCGAAAGCGCTTCGAGGCCTGCCTTGGCATAGGCGTCGACCCGCTTGCGCTGAGTGAAGGGATCGAACAATGCCGCGACCATAGCGCCCTTTTTCGCCCCCTTCAGGTGCTTCACGTCGGGCGCCTGAATGGCCAGAACAATATCGGCATCCTTCGCAGTGGCCGTCGCGGTGCCGACGCTCGCGCCCGCTTCGGTGAAGGCTTCGTCGGTTATCGCGGCGTGGCTGCCCGCTCCGGCTTCCACCGCAACATCATTGCCCAATCCGATGAACTTCTTGACCGTCTCGGGCGTCGCAGCGACGCGGGTTTCGCCCTCTGCACGCTCTGTAAGAATTGCGATTTTCACTGTGGTTTTGCCGCCTTATTCTGCGATCAGCATCATTACGAAAAAGACAATGATCGCGATGATCGGAACGCTCCATTTGAGACTGGTCATAAAGCCAGAATAGGTGGCGCGCGCCTTATCGATGTCGTGAGTGCTCATGGCATCTGCTCCCCTGAGGATGTCTAACGGTGCAATCGGCGAAAGGTTGCCGAAATTTTTTGCAAGAGTGCCCGTATCGAAGCGAAGGTCGATGCTCAACCCCGCTTGGGACAGTGTTTCCGCCCGCCGGGGCGAAGGTTTGCACGGTGCCAATCGCAATCGGGCAGAACAGCCTTAATCCCGTCTTTACCCGACCGCCTTAAACCGACGCGACGTTTCACCCTGGGACGGATTAGCCGGGGCGGTTTGGGGATGTTGCGGCGCCAATGTCGAATATGGATACGCACTTTGACCAATCATCTGGTGTCGAACCGGATCCCCGGGCCGATACCAAGCTGGTGATGCTGATCGATGATGAGCCGGCGCAAAGCCGCCTTATCTCCGCTATCGCCGCGCGCGATGGATGGCGCACGATCATCGCAAGCGATGCCGAAACAGCGATTGCGATGCTTGGCACACGCGAAGGCATGCAGCTTTCCGCTATCCTGCTCGACCAGTGGGTTCCGGGCGATGATGCCTGCACGTTGATTGCCGAGCTTAAGGAACGCCGACCTGCTCTGCCGATCCTGATGCTCACCACCAGCGCATCCCCGCTTCTCGCGGTCGAAGCGATGCGCGCCGGCGCGAGCGATTACCTCGTCAAACCGATCTCACCCGACCGCCTGATGGAGGCGCTGCGCTCGGTCACCACACGCGAAACACCACGCGACGAGCTTGCCCCGCTGACCGAGAAAATGTCGGCGAGCCTCGATTTCGATGCGATGATCGGCACCGCGCCCAAATTCCGCACCGCTCTCGCACAGGCGGCCAAGGCTGCACGCGGACACGGCCACTCACTGGTGGAAGGCGAAAGCGGCACGGGCAAGGAAATGCTGATGCGCGCGATGCACGCCGCATCCCCGCGCAGCAAGGCGCCGTTGCGGATCATCAACATCGCCAGCATTCCGCCCAATTCGATCGAATCGGTGCTGTTCGGCCATGAACCCAACGCCTTTCCCGGCGCATTCGACCGTCAGATCGGCGCGTTTCAGCATTGCGACGGCGGCACGCTGGTGCTCGATGAGGTCGACCGGCTGGCCAAACCTGTACAGGAACGGCTGGACGAGGCGCTTGAAACCGGGATCATCCGTCCGGTTGGCGCGGCTCATGGTTTCCGCATTGATGTAAGACTGCTTTCGGCGAGCAACATAGCTCTGACCACGCTCGTGGATGCGCAGCACTTTGACGCTGGCCTCGCGAAAAAGCTCTCCGCCACCCGTATTGCGCTGCCGCCATTGCGCGATCGTCCGGGCGACATTCCTGCCCTCGCCCGCCATTTCCTTGCGCGGATCGGTGAGCAGCCAGGCCTGATGCCGCTGTCGGTTTCGGACGGAGCGCTTGCGCTGCTTGCAGCCTATGACTGGCCGGGCAATGTCCGCCAGTTGCAATCGGTATTGTTCCGCGCCGCCGTCTATTGCGAAGGCAAGACGCTGACCGAGGAGAGCTTTCCGCAGCTGTCCGAAATGCTAGGCGAACAGGATGACAGCGCTGCGGCATCGTTCCACGACGGAGTGGGCATCATGCTCTACACCGACGATGGCAATCTGCGGCCGCTCGAAGAGATCGAGGCCGACGTGATCCGCCTCGCCATTGGCCATTATCGCGGCCGCATGACCGAGGTTGCGCGGCGGCTCGGGATCGGCCGCTCGACGCTCTATCGCAAACTTAGCGATCTCGGAATCGATAACGCGGCCTAGAAGGCGGAAAACAGCATGAATGTCATCAACCAAGTCATGGAAATGTTGTCGAAAGCAGTCGGCTACGTTGTGGGCGGTTTTGCAATTCTGATTATCGTTGCAGGCGCTGCGACCGGTCCCGACACATCGGCTGTTGCTGGCAATGATCAGCCCACCGAGCTCAAAGCCTCAATGACCGATCCGACCATGCAGCGCGCTTACAGTGTCGCCAAAGATCAGCATATGATCCGAAATCCGCAGGACAAGCTGACCGGAAAAGAGAAAGCGAAGCTCAACACGCTTTACGATCATCTCAAAAAGCGTGACGCGGAACTCCACTCGCGCGGCAGCTATACCGGGTACGATTATTCCGGATATGACACACCATCGGGCGATTGGGGTTCGTAAC
>JBCCOF010000058.1:0-17490 GCA_039025455.1 Pseudomonadota bacterium
CGCCGGGTATCAGACCGAATATTCGAGCATGAGCTTCGCGCTGTTCTGGCTGGGCGAATATGCCAACATCCTGCTGATGTGCTCGCTGTGCACGCTGCTGTTTATGGGCGGTTGGCTGCCGCCGGTCGAATGGGAGCCGCTTTATGCTGTGCCCGGCATCGTGTGGTTCCTGCTCAAGACCTTCATGTTCTTCTTCATGTTCAGCTGGATCTGGGCGACTGTGCCGCGCTATCGCTATGACCAGCTGATGCGGCTTGGCTGGAAGGTGTTTCTGCCAATGAGCCTGCTGTTTGTCGCGGCGATCAGCGGGTATTTGATGGCGACGGGGCATTTCGGATGATTGGTTCCATTTGCCAGTTCTGCGTGGCGGCCTTGAGTGTGTCTGCCACTCAAGCTGAAGCGCCCCCGGTCCAAAACCTCTCGGAAATTCCCGGACTCCGAATGTCACGGTCCGACGATTATTTGGCACAGAGAATTCAGTGCGACCTAATCGATTCGGCTCGTGAGCTCACGCTTAAGTTCACATTGGTCATCAATGGTGGTCAACGCTTGCATTCAAGTCGCCCAAAAGGGTCACCCGAGCGAACCCCAGTGAAGTATATCTTCCGCCGTACTGATGAGCGTGCCGACACCTTCGAAGAAGGGGAGTTTGAGAGATCCTTCTCTTGGCTCAGAGGAAATACGCTCCAACTCGGCAGCAGCAGGGTGAATTCCCTTCGGATCAAGCCCTTGATACCCCAATGGCTGGTTACGCCGAGCTCCTACGCCGATGGCCAAAAGTGGGAGTTTGAGACCGGTGTTTATTTTGATTTCATGACGTTAGGTCGAGGTGCCGCGCAACTCGCCGGAATTTGCGACGTGGTTGTCAGCAAGCAGCCTGACCTGACCGAGAAAGAAACTTTGGAGTTTTTGGCCCAATGACCACCGCAACACAGCTCCTTAAATCCTTCACCCTCTGGGAATTCCTCAAGGCCCACGCGCTGACCTTGAAGTATTTCTTCAAGCCCAAGGTGACGATCAACTATCCGTTCGAGAAGTCGCCGCTTTCCCCGCGTTTTCGCGGCGAACACGCGCTGCGGCGTTATCCGAACGGGGAAGAGCGCTGCATTGCATGCAAACTCTGCGAAGCGGTGTGTCCGGCTCAAGCCATCACGATTGAGGCCGAGCCACGCGAAGACGGCAGCCGCCGAACCACGCGCTATGACATTGATATGACGAAAGGCATCTATTGCGGATTTTGTCAGGAGGCCTGCCCGGTGGATGCCGTGGTAGAGGGGCCAAACTTCGAATACGCCACCGAAACGCGCGAAGAATTGCTCTATGACAAGGCAAAACTGCTCGCGAATGGTGACAAATGGGAACGGGCCATTGCGGCCAATCTTGAAGCGGATGCGCCCTATCGTTAGGGGCGGGCGCGAGACACATCAGGGGTATCTTTAAGTCAAAGTTTTGCAGTGGCCGTTCCGGGAGGATTTCGAGCGGCATTCGGTTTAACAAGGGATCATATTGCCGCTCTGTACCTACGCATTCTTGCGGGTGACGGACGGCTATCAACACCATGATACAGGCCATCGCCTTTTACCTATTCGCAGCGCTCGTGATCGCGAGCGCTGTCATGGTTATTCTGTCGCGCAACCCTGTGCACAGCGTGCTTTGGCTCATCCTCGCATTCTTCAATGCGGCGGGTCTGATGGTGCTTGTCGGAGCAGAATTCATCGCGATGCTGCTGGTGATCGTCTATGTCGGTGCTGTCGCGGTGTTGTTCCTATTTGTGGTGATGATGCTCGACATTGATTTCGCCGAAATGCGCGCAGGATTTGTGAAAAACTTCCCTCTGGGGCTGGCGATTGCGGGTATCCTTTTGGCGGAGCTAATCCTGGGCCTTGGAGCCTACAGCTTTGGCGGTATTGATCTGGCTCAGGGTACAGGCGAGGCGGTCCAAGGCGCTGAAGAGAGCAACATCGAAGCCATCGGGCGCCTGCTTTACGGCCCCTATATTTTTCTTTTCGAAGTGGCGGGCGTCATTCTGCTGGTCGCGATGATCGGGGCAATCGTGCTCACCCACCGCGAGCCCAAGCCGGGCGCGCGCGGCCGTCAGGATATTGGTAAGCAGATCGCACGGCGGCCTGAAGAAGCGACCGTCATGAAGAACCCCGAAGTGGGCGAGGGGGTCGAGCTATGAACGCTATGATCGGCATCGAACATTACCTTGTCGTGGGCGCGATCCTGTTCGTGCTTGGCGTGCTGGGTATCTTCATCAACCGCAAAAACGTAATCGTGATCCTGATGTCGGTCGAGCTGATTCTGCTCGCAGTGAACATCAATCTGGTCGGGTTCAGCGCCTTTATGGGCAATCTTGAAGGTCAGATCTTTGCCATGCTGGTGCTGACAGTGGCGGCGGCCGAAGCGGCTATCGGGCTGGCGATCCTGGTGATCTATTATCGCGGTCGCGGCACGATTGCGGTTGATGATGTCAACCGGATGAAGGGGTGAGGAACCAGTGAACTCGATCCTCATCATCGTATTTCTGCCATTGGTGGCGGCGGTGATCGCCGGGCTGGGCAATCGCATGATTGGCAATGTCGCGGCCAAGGCGATCACCACGGGTGCGCTGTTTGTTTCCGCCATCCTTAGCTGGCCGATTTTCCTCGGCTTTCTGAGCGGCACTGCGACCGCCGAAATCGTGCCGGTGCTGCAATGGGTGAAGTCCGGCGCGCTGACATTTGATTGGGAGCTGCGGGTTGATGCGCTGACAGCGGTGATGCTGGTCGTCATCAACAGCGTCTCCGCACTCGTGCACCTCTATTCATGGGGATATATGGAGGAAGATCCGGATCAGCCGCGCTTCTTCGCTTATCTATCGTTGTTCACCTTCGCGATGCTGATGCTCGTGACCGCCGATAACCTCGTCCAGATGTTCTTTGGCTGGGAAGGGGTGGGGCTGGCCTCTTACCTGTTGATCGGGTTCTGGTTCCGCAAACCCACGGCGGGTGCGGCGGCGATCAAGGCTTTCGTGGTCAACCGCGTGGGTGACCTTGGCTTTATGCTTGGCATTTTCGGCACCTTTCTGGTGTTCCAGACGACCTCGATCCCCGAAATTCTCGATGCAGCGCCGGCCATGTCGGGAACGACCATCGGCTTTCTCGGTATGCGTCTCTACACCATGGATATCCTGTGCATCCTCCTGTTCATCGGGGCGATGGGCAAGTCGGCGCAGCTTGGCTTGCACACATGGCTTCCCGATGCGATGGAAGGCCCGACCCCGGTCAGCGCTCTGATCCATGCCGCGACGATGGTGACGGCGGGCGTGTTCATGCTCTGCCGCCTCTCGCCCATGTTCGAAACCGCGCCGACCGCGCTGATGATCGTGACGGTGATCGGGGCGGCGACCTGCTTCTTCGCGGCGACCATCGGGACGACGCAGTGGGATATCAAGCGTGTGATCGCCTATTCGACCTGCTCACAGCTCGGCTATATGTTCTTTGCTGCCGGTGTCGGCGCTTACGGCGTCGCGATGTTCCACCTGTTCACCCACGCATTCTTCAAGGCGCTGCTGTTCCTAGGCGCGGGCTCGGTGATCCATTCGATGCACCACGAGCAGGACATGCGCTATTATGGCGGGTTGCGTAAGAATATCCCGTGGACCTTTGCGGCGATGATGGCGGGGACTTTGGCGATTACCGGCGTCGGTGTGCTGGGCGTGTTCGGCTTTGCGGGTTTCTATTCCAAGGACGCGATCCTAGAAGCGGCTTGGGCGCGCGGTACCGGCATTTCGCAAATGGCGTTTTGGGCCGGAGCGGTCGCGGCTCTTCTGACGAGCTTTTACAGCTGGCGGCTCATGTTCCTCACCTTCTGGGGCAAACCGCGCTGGATCGAGAGCGAGCATATCCAGCATTCGGTCCATAAAACTCCCGAGGAAGCGGGCGAGGACACGACCGGCGGATACGCACCGCATGAAAGCCCGCTCACTATGCTGATCCCACTCGGCCTGTTGACCTTGGGTGCGGTGTTTGCCGGCTTGGTCTACAAGTATCCATTCATCGACGGCGCAGCGGATGCGGTGAATGGCGCTTTTTGGGGCGGGTCGATTTACTTCAATGAAAATCTGATCCACGCGCTGCACGCTGTGCCGCTATGGGTGAAGCTGACCGCGACCGTGGTGATGATCGCAGGCTTCGCTGGCGCGTATCTCGCATACATCGCCAAGCCGGGCATTCCCGCCGCCTTTGTGAGCAGCTTTGGCGCGCTGCACCGCTTCGTGTTCAACAAGTGGTATTTCGACGAGCTCTACGACCGCATCTTCGTAAAGCCCGCCTTCTGGTTCGGTCGCCAGTTCTGGAAGCTTGGCGATGTCGGCACCATCGACCGCTTCGGCCCCAATGGCATCGCCTGGGCGGTTCAGCGTGGCTCGGTCGCGGCCAAAACCATCCAGTCGGGCTATCTCTACACCTACGCATTGATCATGCTGCTCGGCCTGATCGCTGCTGTAACCTACGTGCTGCTTTAGGGGGCGGTTGGTGACTGACGGTTTCCCCATTCTCACGGTCATGATGCTCGTCCCTTTTGTGGGCGCGCTGGTGTGCCTGTTCGCAGGGACAGCGTCGCGCGGCATCGCGCTGGCCGCGACGCTGATCACATTCGCGCTCGGCTGCCTGCTCTGGGCGAATTACGAGATCGGCGGCGCGCAATGGCAGTTCACTGAAAGGGCCGAGTTGTTCGCAGGCTTCTCCTACGCGCTCGGGATCGACGGCATCGCCTTGATGTTGATCATGCTCAGCGTGTTCCTGATGCCAATCTGCATTCTGGCTAGCTGGGATGCGATTACAAAGCGCGTCGGCGAATATATGACGGCGTTCCTGCTGATGGAGGTGCTGATGATCGGCATCTTCTCGGCGCAGGACCTGTTCCTGTTCTATATTTTCTTCGAAGCGAGCCTGATCCCGATGTATCTGATCATCGGGGTGTGGGGCGGCGACAATCGCATTTATGCGAGCTACAAATTCTTCCTCTACACCCTGTTCGGCTCTGTCCTGATGCTGATCGCGATGTTCTGGATGGTCGGCACCGCCGGCACATCCGACATTCCGACCCTGATGCAATATGATTTCCCGCCGGGCGCGCAGACGTGGCTGTGGCTGGCTTTCTTTGCGAGCTTTGCTGTGAAGGTGCCGATGTGGCCGTTTCACACATGGCTGCCCGACGCGCACGTTCAGGCGCCGACCGCTGGCTCTGTTATCCTCGCAGGGGTCTTGTTGAAGCTTGGCGGATACGGCTTCATCCGGTTCAGCCTGCCGATGTTCCCCGATGCCTCGGCGCAGTTTGCGTGGTTCGTTTTCGCCCTGTCGATGGTCGCGGTGGTTTACACCTCGCTCGTCGCCCTAGTTCAGCACGATATGAAAAAGCTAATCGCTTATTCCAGTGTCGCGCACATGGCGATTGTGACGGTGGGGCTGTTCGCATTCAATATTCAGGGGCTTGAAGGCGCGATGATCGTAATGCTCAGCCACGGCCTTGTCTCGGGCGCTTTGTTCCTGTGTGTCGGCGTAATCTATGACCGGCTGCACACCCGCGAGATCGAGCGGTATGGCGGCTTGAGTATCAACATGCCCTATTACGCGCTGTTTTTCCTGTTGTTCACGATGGCGAGCATCGGGCTTCCGGGGACCAGCGGCTTTGTGGGCGAATTCCTATCGCTCGCTGGCATCTATCAGACATCGACTTGGGTGGCGCTGGTCTGCACCACTGGGATCATTCTCGGCGCTGGCTACATGCTTTATCTCTACCGCCGCGTGGCTTTCGGCATTCAGAAGAACGAGGACGCCGCCGCCATGGCAGATATGACGCCGCGCGAATGGGCGATGATGGCTCCGATTGCGGCGGCGGTGCTGTGGATGGGCGTTTATCCCGAGAGCTTCCTTGCGCCTATGCGCGCGGACATCGCGACGCTGGATGCGCGGATTGCTTCGGCTGCACCGCAGAACGACAGCCAGCTTGCCGCGGGTGACCCGCGCGCCGAGGCGGCGAATGCGGTTGAGTATGATGATCATGGCGGGGAGGGCGAACACTGATGGACTTCGCCGCTTCCTTTGCGCTGATTACGCCTGAACTGATCCTCACCGGAGCGGGGCTGGTCTTCCTGCTCGTCGCCGCATGGGGCGGGGACAAGGCCGCGCGCACGATCGCGATATTGGCGGTCGCTGCTCTGTTCGGAGCGGGATTTTCGCTTGTGCCGGGTCTGCACTTCGGCACTGACGGCCCGGAAACGGCGGCGTTCGGTGGCCTGCTTCGGGTCGACTCCTATGCACTGTTCGCCAAGGCGCTGATCTATCTCGCGGCCATTGGCTGCCTGATCGTTGCGCCAGCCTTCTTCAACGGCCCGGCGGCGGGGACCGAGCGCGGCATGCGCGCGGAATATTCGGTGCTGGTGCTGTTCTCGGCGCTCGGCATGAGCATCATGGTTTCGGCCAACGACTTTATGACGCTTTATCTCGGGCTCGAATTGAACAGCCTATCGTCATACGTGCTCGCAGCAATCCTGCGCCGCGACACCAAATCGGCTGAGGCGGGGCTAAAATACTTCGTGCTGGGCGCGCTTGCCTCGGGCATCCTGCTTTACGGGATGAGCTTGCTCTACGGCTTCACCGGAGGGACCAGCTTTGCCACCGTGCGTGAAGGGTTGAGCGGGGAACTGGCGACGGGCGCGCTCTTCGGATTGATCTTCGTGCTCGCAGGGCTAGCGTTTAAAATCGCTGCGGTGCCGTTCCATATGTGGACCCCCGACGTCTACGAAGGCGCGCCGACTCCTGTCACCGCGTTCTTCGCCACCGCACCCAAAGTCGCAGCAGTCGCGCTCACCGGGCGGGTCGTATTCGACGTATTCGGCTCGCAGGAGGCGGCGTGGCAGCAGATCGTTATGTTCACCGCGCTGGCATCGATCGTGTTCGGGGCGCTCGGCGCGATTGGGCAGGACAATTTGAAGCGCCTGCTTGCTTACTCCTCGATCAACAATATCGGCTTTATCCTGCTCGGGCTCGCAGTCGCCAATGAAGCGGGGGCGAGCGCGATGCTGGTCTATCTGTTTATCTATGTCGCCATGTCGCTCGGCAGCTTCGTCGCGCTGCTCATGCTGCGCAGCGAGAGCGGCGACCTGTTTGAGAGCTTTGACGACATCAAGGGCCTCGCGGTGACGCAGCCCGCGATTGCGTGGTGCCTGCTGCTCTTCATGTTCAGCCTCGCTGGTATTCCGCCACTGCTCGGGTTCTACAGCAAGTTCGTGGTGTTTCAGGCGACCGTAGAGGCGGGCCTTATCGCCTTTGCTGCCATCGCCATCGCAGCCAGCGTCATCGGGGCGTTCTACTACATCAAGTTCGTCAAAGTGATGTTCTTCGACGAGCCCGCCGATGTAGTGACCGGCAAGAGCGGCACAGCGCATTGGGTGCTGCTGTTCCTCACCGCCGCGATCATTTCGCCGCTTGGCTATTTCCTTACACCATCGCTCACCGATCTGGCTGACAAGGCGGCGGCGGCGCTGTTTGTGATCCCTTGATCACCATTATAGAGGAAACGGCATCGACCAACGCCGATTGCGTCGCTGCTCTTAGTTCGGGTGCCGTTCCGGATGAAGGCGACTGGATCGTTGCGCGGCGCCAGACTGCGGGTCGGGGCAGGCAAGGGCGCGAGTGGTTCGATGGCTCGGGAAACTTCATGGGCTCAACCGTGGTGGAGTTGCAGACTGACGATCCGCCTCCGCCGACTTTGGGTTTTGCCGCCGCCATGTCTGTCGCGCATACGGTCGATCAATGGATCGAAGGCGCGGCTCCCATTCGCACCAAGTGGCCCAACGATGTGCTGCTGGACGGCGGCAAGGTGTGCGGCATCCTGATGGAGATGGTCGGCAAGCATGTTGTCGTCGGAATTGGGGTGAATTTAGCGCGAGCGCCCGAGATCGAAGGGCGCAAGACCGCCGCAATTTCGGATCATGTGACCGCGCCATCCGTGGATGATTTCGCGAACAAACTCGGCGCATCCTTTGCCAGTTGGCTTTCGAGCTGGCGCATTGGCGGCCTTGACCTGATTCTGCGCGATTTTCTTTACTCGTGCCGGTACAGCGAAGGCATGCCCTTGACGGTCCATGATACCGACGGAAGCCGGGTCGAAGGGACCTTTGCAGGGCTTGAACAAACCGACGGCGCGTTACGCCTGCGCTTGGCGGATGGCTCTGAACGTGTCATTCGCGCAGGTGATATTTCTTAGGAGACTGGCCGATGCTGCTCGCCGCCGATGTCGGAAACACCAATGTCGTCTTTGCGCTGTTCGAACCGGACGGGGAGGGCGGCTACACGATCCGCGCCCGCTGGCGCATCGCCACCGACCCGCGCCGCACGGGCGATGAATATGCGGTTTGGCTGATGCAGTTGCTCAAGATCGAAGGTGTTGAGCGCGAGGACATCACCCAGATGATCTTCGCTTCGGTCGTCCCGAGAGCGGATCACAATCTCACTGTCCTTAGCCAGAAATATTTCGGCATCACGCCGCTTTTCGCCGGGCAGGGTAAAGCAGCCTGGCGTTTCGAGATCGACGTTGACCAGCCCAGCTCCTTGGGAGCGGACCGCGCGCTCAACATCCTCGCCGCGCATCACAAATATGGCGGCGATCTGATCGTGATCGACTTTGGCACCGCGACCAAATTCGAAGCTATCGACTTCAACGGCACCTATAAGGGCGGTTCGATTGCGCCGGGGATAAATCTCTCGCTCGATGCTTTGGTGGGCAAGACCGCCAAACTTCCGCGCATCGCCATCCGCGCACCCGAAAGCACCAGCGTCATCGGCCGCAACACAGAAGAGCAGATGCTCATCGGCGTGTTCTGGGGCTATGTCGCGATGATGGAGGGCATGGTCGAGCGGATGAAGGCCGAGATCGGACGCCCCGCTAAGGTCGTGGCCACCGGAGGGCTGGCGATCCTGTTCGACGAGGCGACCGAGATATTCGACCACGTCGATGCCGATTTGACGATCCAGGGACTTGGAATTCTTGCAGCTCAAGCTGCCGATTGACCGTATGTGATCCAGAGACTTTCGAAATCGAGACCACGTGAAAAAGAACTACTCCCCTGAGCACGAACTGCTTTTCCTCGCGCTTGGCGGTTCCGGCGAGATTGGCATGAACGTCAACCTCTATGGCTGTGATGGCAAGTGGCTGATGGTCGATTTGGGAATGACCTTTTCGGGTGGCGAATATCCCGGCGTTGATCTGGTTTTTGCCGACCTCGAATTCATCGAAGAGCGCGCCCGCGACCTACTCGGCATTGTTCTGACCCACGCCCATGAGGATCATATCGGCGCGGTGCCCTATTTTGCGGGAGAACTGGGCGTGCCGCTTTATGCCACGCCCTTCACCGCCGATCTGGTCGCGCGCAAGCTGCAAGAGGCCGGGCTGTCCGATGAGGTCGAACTCAACATTATTGAGGAAGATCACGGGCAGATCGACCTTGGCCCGTTCACCGTCACCTATCTGCCGCTCGCGCACTCGATTGCCGAGGGCAATGCGCTGCTTATCGAAACCCCGTTTGGCAAGGTGTTCCATACCGGCGACTGGAAGCTCGACGAGGAACCGATCATCGGTGAGCCGACCACTGAGGAAGAGCTGCGGGCTATCGGCGATGAAGGCGTGCTCGCGCTGGTGTGCGATTCGACCAATGTCTTCAATCCCAACCCCTCCGGCTCCGAAGGCGCGGTGCATCGCGGGTTGATGAATGAGGTCGCGCGCCACAGCGGCAAGCGGGTGCTGATCACCACCTTTGCCAGCAACGTCGCTCGATTGCAGACACTGGGCGAGGTTGCCCGCGAAACAGGTCGGCAAGTGTGCGTTGCGGGTCGGTCAATCGACCGCATTCTGGAGGTGGCGCAGGCGAATGGCTATCTCGCTGATTTTCCTGAGCCTGTCGATTTTGACACCGCTATGCGTTTGCCGCGCGGTGAAGTGATGATCCTTGCGACCGGCGGGCAGGGAGAACCCCGCGCGGCGCTTGCACGTATTGCGGATGACAACCATCCACTCGAATTGACGAGCGGTGATGTCGTGCTGTTCTCCTCGCGCCAGATCCCCGGCAATGAGATTGCGATTGGCAAGATGCAGAACCAGCTTGCAGCGCGCGGGATCGAGATGGTCACCGACCGACAGAGCTTTATCCATGTCTCCGGCCATCCGGGACGGCCCGAGCTCGAAGCGCTTTACAGCTGGCTGCGGCCCGAAGTGCTGATCCCCGTCCATGGCGAGATGCGGCACATGCGCGAGCAGGCGAGGGTCGGCAAAGAGAGCGGCATTCCCGCAGGCGTGGTTCAGTCAAACGGCGACATCATCAAAATCGCTCCCGGCCATCCCCAACGCATCGCCCAAGTTCACAGCGGCAGACTCGTGCTCGACGGCGACATCATTTCGCCAGCGGATGGCAATGCGGTCACAATGCGCCGCAGGATTGCCAATGAGGGGGCGATGGTTGTTGTCCTGTCGCGCGGAGAGAAGCCCTTTATCGAGACGTTTGGCCTGCCATTGGACGAAGACTTGCCCGAATTTCTTGAGGAGACGCAGGGCGATATCCTCAAGGCCATCAGCAAGCTCAAGGGCAGGGATGCGAGCGATCCGGCGCAAGTGCACGAAGCCGCGCGCCTTGCTGCTCGCCGCGCTGCGCGGCGTTGGGCTGGGAAGAGCCCACAGGTCCGTGTGGTGCTGCCGGGAGCGACACACTGATGCAGTGGACTTCGATCCTCGCGATTTACTTCCTGTTCTGGGTGATGAGCGCGTTCTTCCTACTGCCGTTCGGTGTTCGAACCGCCGAGGAAGCGGGTGTCGAGCATGTCTCCGGGCAAGCGGAGAGTGCGCCAGTGAATTTCCGTCCAGGCCCGCTGATGATCCGCGCGACCGTAATCTCTATCGTGCTCACAACAGTATTTGTGCTGAATTACGAATACGGTTGGATCACGGCCGAGGATATCGACATCATGCCCGAGCCACCATCAAAGTATGGCGCCGACGAATAGACTTGGCCTCAATTTCTCAAACGTTCGATTGACTGCGCGAGCAAGACGTAGAGCTTGCCCATATCCGAACCGAGGATGGTGACGCTCAGCGCGTTTCCTTCGCGGGTTGAGAGCATCGAGCGCAGCATCGCTTCGAAATCGTGAATGTAGCGATTGACGTTGGCCTGAAAAGCGTCGTCCTGCTGGTAAAGCTCAGAAATATCCCGCGCATCGCTATTGTCGATTAGCCGCACCGCGCGGCGGGTGAAGATGCCCCGGTCACCTTTCAAATAGGCGTCCCAAGCGGTGTCGCTAACTTCCATGGAAAGCGCCGCGGCGATGTCGATGGAGGCGGAGTTCAGACCGTCGGTGATCAGAGCCATACGCCTTGAGAAGTCGTTATTAATCTGCTCCTCGGAGAGTTCGCGCGCGCGGGCAATGCGCTGCTCTAAATTGCCGGTCAACTCGTTCACCTTCGCCAGCTGATCGCGCAGCTGGATGGTGGCTTCGCGCCCGACACCTGACGCATGGGACGCGGCCTGCTCAAGCGCGCCAATTGTCTCTGCCGATTCATTGCGCAGCGAGCGTTCCAATGCTTTGACCGCGTCCGCACTGATGGTCTCTGCCAGTGCAGTTACCCGCTCGCGCGACCCTGTTTCCAGAGCTTCGAATGACTGGTTCGCGGCGGCTTCGAGCTTCGCGATTGCTTCGCGGAGCTGGTCCTGTGTGGCTCCGGCGAAATTCTCGCCTTGTTCGCCCATCTGCGTGAGGCGGGCGCTTAGGCCTTGCACCTTGGCGAGCGCCTCTTCGGCCTGCTCGGCAAGTCGCGCTTGCAAGGTATCAAGGGTAGAAGAGGTCTGTTCGATCTCGGCATTCGTCTTGACGAGATATTGGCTCAGCTCGTTCCCTTGTTCGGCTGTCTGGAACATCACAGAATTGAGTGCTGCTGCGCGCTCCTCGACTGCGGTCAATTCAGCGTTTGCCGTGCCGATAGCTTGCGGGAGGTCCTCGCGGCTGTGGTTTGCCCCGGCCTGAATGATCTCGAGCAGACGAACACCTGCTTCGGTTACCTGCGCAAGCTGCCCTTCTGTTTCGGAGAGCGCCGCGCGCTTGCTTGCCAGCTGTTCTTCAAGGGCACCAAGCCCGTCCGAAAGCGAGTTTTGCGCTGACTGGCTGCTTTCGCCAATCTGACCGATGAGAGCGTTGAAGTTCTCCAGCTCGCTCGACATCGCGCGACCATGCTCGACCAGCTTCTCGGTCTCGGCGATCTGGGTCTCGCGGCGCTCGGCGATCATTTCGTCAAGTTCGGCGAGGCGCTGTGTGAGCACCTCGCTCGCTTGAGCCTCGCGCGTTTCAAATTGCGCTTGTCGCCGCTCGATTTCCTCCACAAATTGCGCCTGTCGCTGTGCCAGCGTGTCATTGAAGCGCCCAGCTTCGGCATTTAGCTCGGTGATCCGCTTCTTTGCGCCCGCAATTGCGGTCCGATCAAGCCGGTCAACATGCTCGATCATTTGCGTCATTTCGGCTTTCACACGTTCGATCGAACCGGACAATTGTGTAGCCGCATCCTCCTGGGCACCACTCAGCGCCGTCGAGACCTCATCGGCCTCGCTTTTCAGCAGTGCAATGCGTTCTTTAAGTGCAGCTGTCGCTTCTATTTCACCTTGTGACACAGACCCCCGGTATTCTTCCGTTTGGCTGGAAAGCGCGTCAAAGCGCTCGCCCAAAGACTGCTCAATCCGCTCGATTTGGTTCTCGAACTCTCCAAGAATGCCACTCACGCGCTCGGCAAATGTGCCCAGCTGCGCTTCGCTCGCCTCGCCAAATTGATTGAGGCGGTCAAACCCGCTCACAAGACCTTCAAGATTGTCGGTAGCGGTCCGCCCTGCGTTGCCGATCTGGTTGGAGACATCGCGCGCCGAATTGGCGAGAACCGGCAAGTCGTCGCGCAGCCGGTTCATATTGCTCAGCGCTGTTTCACTGGCGCGCCCGATGGCGTCAACCTGCTCGCCATTGGTCTGGATCAGGCCTTGCAGTTCCCCTGCGTGATTGGAGATGCGTTCGCTTGCAACTCGGCCCAATGACTCAAGCTCGCGCGATTGCGAAGCGAGGAACTCGCGGGCGAGACTGAGCTCGCGATTTACAACAGTGAGCCGCGCTTCAAGCTCTTGACTTTCATTGCTTAAAAGCGCCGCCGCCGATGCAAAACGCGTGGTTTCTGCACGGGAATTGCGCATCGAAATCAGCCAGATAAGAGCGATCAAAACGACCGGCACAGACCAATCGATGATCAAGCGCGGCCATTCGCTCATTGGCGCAGAGCCTGCGTTCAACAGCGCGCCTTGCATCGCCCACAGATAGAACACCGTCCAACCGACAATGGCTACGATTGCGAGAGTCGCGGGCAACCACGCGAACCGGGAAGAAGCTAACTCGCCAAAGCCTTCCTCGGAATAGTCATAGTCAGCCTCGACAGCGTCCTCCAATTCAGGCGCTTCGCCGCCGGAGGAGGCGCTTTCAGCGTCTTCTGCCGCCGCAGCATTGTCTTCTATCGGAACCTGGGCTCCGGTGTCTGCGCCAATCGCGCGCATTCTCTTGCTCTCTGACATACGCGCATGGTTAACACAGAGTGGATGGGGATAAACCCCACTTTAACACTCGTGCTGCTATCTCTCCGGCATGGTATATGAAGCAGGAGCTCTGGACGCCACTTTGGCAGCCGCTGCGGGTGATGACGCGGCGCTGCTGCATGAGCTGCGCGGAGCGTTCCTTGAAAGCGCTGCCAAGCAACTCGACTTGCTGAAGCGATCGCGCTGTGACGGGAATTGGAACGTTGCGGCGATGCGGTTGAAGGGGCTGGCGGCGAGCTTTCATTCCGAAGAGCTGCAATTGGCGGCCGAGCGCGCACTTGAGTCCGCTCCGGGTGAACCGGCGGCTATTCGCGATATCGAGGTCGTGCTTGACCGGTTCGCTGGCAAGCGCGCGTTTTAAGCCTATTTTTCTCCCCGCGGTCTAAGCGCACAATTTGCTGCGCTTCGGCGGAAATTCGGCTAACCGTGACTTAACTATACTCGACTACGGCAGTGAGATGGGCACGTTGGCAACCGATCAGACAGCGATTCCGCATGTCGAGAGCGTCCTGCGCGACGAACTCGTGCGTGCGGATAACGCGCTGGGCGGTGTTGCTCCGGTCCTGTCGCATCTTTTGGCCAGTCCGGGCCTGCCTCTCGTTAGCGATGCAACCCTCGCGCGGCTCCGCGGCACTCTGAGCGATATTGCCAGTCAGGTTTTGACAGTGGCGGAGGACAAAACAAGCGGTGCGCCGCTTGATACCGAAGAAGTGGATCGATTCACCGACCATCTCGGTGCGGATAGCGCGCTGCTCAGCCATCTCTATGCGGCCGCGATGGAGGCCGAGTTCACCACGCGGCTTGAACAGCGCGCTTCGATTGATCCGGTTTTGTCGCCTTTGCTGCAAGAGCTGATCGCGTCTGATGATCCGGCTGTAGCGGAGCTGGCGATGAGCGCGATGGCGGCCCAGTCACGCTTCGTCCAAAGTCAAAGGCGGATGCAGTTGTCGATCGGTGAGTTGCCTGCCGAGCTGTACCATAAGGTTATCAAGCGCTCGGTCGCTTACGTGCGCGAGCGAGGAGGAACCGGCTCGCCAAGTGCGGTTCAAGCCATGAAACGCGGTTTTGATGAAGGCAAAAACCGGGTGGGGCTGTTTTCGCGTTTGGTTGCATCGATGGGTAACGGCGTGCGCGCAGCGCTTGAGCTTGATCACGCGGGCTTCGCGTTGTTCGCAAGCGGGATTGGTGCAGCAACGCGGCAACCGCGCGAGCTCGCCATACTCTCCTGTCATGAGCGACAAGGGGCGCGTCTTGCGCTTGCGCTTCGAGCTGCCGGACTTGATGCTGCGGCGGTGGAGCAGCAATTTCGCTTGATTGATTCCTCGGAGAGCTTGCCCATCGGACTGAACGAAATCGCTCCCGAACGCGCGCAGACACTTCTGAACCGCTCTCCGGTGCGAAAGTCGGGGTAGAGGGCCATGCAACCTAACGACACCGGCTTACTGGCCGCACGTGGTATCACCGACGACCGTGATCGCTTGGTCACCGCAGATGAGCCGCTTGCTGATTTGCAAGAGCGTTGTGGTGGCGGCATTCCGGGTATGCTGGCTGTTCCCGAACTGCTCGAGCTTGTGCGTCAAAGCCGCAAGATGGGCCTTGCAATGGCCCGCGATTTTTCGGCCTTTGACGGAGAAAGTGACGTTCGCGGTTTTGTCCGGATCAACCCGCTTGATAGCGTCGAAGGCGGCGGCTGCGAAGTGTTGGTGGAGCATTGGCAACGCAGCGAACCAGCTGGCGATACAAGCGGAGCATTTGCTGCACGCCTCGATGCGATTGACCGCGCGTCGAGCGAAATAAGCGCCCGGCTTGATGGCGCACAGCGTGTGTTGGTGTGGACCAGCAGCGCGCCTGATGCCTTTGAATTGCAACAGCGCTCCAAAGAGCAACCCGGTGCCGTTTGGAGCGACTTGGTTGATCTGGTCGGACTGTCACACCAACAGCCGCTGCACTGGCGTTTGCTCGACGGGGTGCACTGCAAAGTACCCGGATCACCAAGAGAATGGCGCGCGCGCTTGATGCCTACGGGTGGTGGACACGATGCGCCGCGTGGCTTTGAATTGCTTCTGATTGCGTCTGAGCCATTGCCAAGTGGCACAGGGGCTGAAGCGTTTTCAGGCGAGGGGGCACAGGCCCATTCCAAGATCCTTGGCAGCACTTTGACACCGGTTTTGCGACAACCTGTGGCGCGGATCATTGCGAATGCGGAGACGATGCAAGCACGGCTTTTAGGACCTCTGCGCCCCGAATACACCGATTATGCAGGCACCATCGCATCCTCGGCACAGCACCTGAACACGATGCTGGACGACCTTGCTGATCTCGCCGTAGTTGAGGGATCGGACTTTAGCACCGTGCGCGAAGCGGTCGATCTGAATGATGTGGCTCGCCGTGCGAGCGCGATGCTGAGCGGGCGAGCGCGCAAGCGTAACATCACCATCGCAGCCCCAGCTCAGGATGTGGGCGAAGTTATGGCTGCCGGAGAGACCCGGCGCGTGATCCAGATTGCTATCAATCTGATTGGCAACGCCATTGCCTATTCGCCCGAGGGCAGCTGTGTCACCGTCAGCGCGGCAAAGCACAAAGGTGACACGGCAGCGCTAAGCGTACTGGACCAGGGGCAGGGTGTGACACCGGCACAGGCAGCACGCATATTCGAAAAGTTTGAGCGGCTTGGTCGTGACGGTGATGGCGGCTCGGGGCTTGGGCTGTACATTTCGCGCAAGCTGGCCCGCGCTATGGATGGCGATTTGGAGCTTGCACAAAGCCCCGGCGAAGGCGCAGAATTCCGCCTTATGCTGCCCCGTTTGAGCGACGAAATGGTCTTGGCCAGCGCGATCTAGCCTGCGATCTTGTAGGGAACGCAAGGTTGCACAACGACTACTAAAGGGCAGACAAGGGGTTTCAGGCGGCCTCCGAAGGCTTTTCAACTAGCCTTCAAGATGACCGCCTGTAACCCGAAAATTTGGAGCCGTTTAGCGCTTCTCGACCGGCACATAATCGCGCTGGGTTGGACCCGTGTAAAGCTGACGCGGGCGACCGATGACCTGACCTGGATCGGAAATCATCTCATTCCACTGCGCAACCCAACCGACTGTGCGCGCCAAGGCGAACAGGGCGGTGAACATCGTGGTCGGGAAACCGATCGCTGACAAAATGATGCCCGAGTAGAAATCGACGTTCGGGAACAGCTTCTTCTCGCGGAAGTAATCGTCGTTCAGCGCCATTTCCTCAAGCCGCAGCGCGGTTTCGAAAACCGGATTGTCGACCTTGAGCGCTTCGAACACTTCGCGCACCGTCTTTTGCATAACGGTCGCGCGTGGGTCGTAGTTCTTGTACACGCGGTGGCCAAAGCCCATCAGGCGGAACGGATCGTTCTTGTCCTTGGCCCGCTCGATATAATGCGGGATTTTGTCCGGCGTACCGATTTCGCGCAGCATGTTGAGCGCCGCTTCGTTTGCGCCGCCATGCGCCGGGCCCCAAAGACAGGCGATGCCCGCCGAGATGCAGGCAAACGGGTTTGCTCCCGACGAACCGGCAAGGCGGACCGTCGAAGTCGATGCGTTCTGCTCGTGATCGGCGTGGAGGATGAAAATCCGGTCCATCGCGCGCTCAACCTCGGGAATGACCTCGTATTCCTCGGCCGGAACGCCAAAGGTCATGCGCAGGAAATTGCCCGTATAGCTCAGCGAGTTATCCGGATGCATCATCGGCTGACCGATGGAGTATTTGTAAGCGTTCGCCGCAATCGTCGGCATCTTCGCGATCAAGCGGTGCGAACTGATCGTGCGGTGCTCGGGATCGGAAATATCGGTGCTGTCGTGGTAGAACGCCGAAAGCGCACC
>JBCCOF010000059.1:0-17419 GCA_039025455.1 Pseudomonadota bacterium
CTTTTGGTGCGCCGCGAATTGGCACAGCGTGAAAAAGCCGTTAAAGGCGTTGCGAAGCGGCGTTCCTTTGGCTCAGCGGCTGTTAATCAACGCACAGTCATAGGCGGCGCGAAGGGGTGAACGCCTGCGCGTTAGGGGCCGCGCATTGTTCAATTTGTGAAACACGGGATTGTAAGACGTGACATTGAAGATGTTCTCAAAAACCTGCGCCGGAATGGCGATGGCCGCTGTGGTTGCATTTGGCAGCGCTTCCGCGCCCACCACTGCGCAAACCGTTGCGGTGCCGACATCGGATAACCCGTTCGGCATTCCGGAAAACATTACGATTTTCAAAGAGGATAATCCCAATCGGCGGTTCGCGACTGCGATTGTGAACGATTATGTGATCACCGGCACTGATATCGACCAGCGTGTCGCTTTGGTGACCTCCGCGTCGAATGCCGAAGTGAGTCCGGAGGAGATGCAGCGGCTTCGGTTGCAGGTGCTGCGCAATCTCATCGACGAAACGCTCAAGGTGCAAGCCGCCGAAGCTCAGGACATGAAGGTCGAGCGCGCCGAGGTTGAACAGACCTACAGCCAGCTTGCCGCGCAGAACTTCGGGCAAGAGCCAGAAAAGATGGCCGAGTATCTTCTCTCGATCGGGTCTTCTCCCGATGCGCTCAAACGCCAGATCGAAGGCGAAATTGCTTGGGAAAACCTGCTGCGCCGTAATGTGACGAATGTTGTCAACGTCTCCGCTGAAGAAGTGAATGAAGTCCTTGAGCGACAAAAAAGGGACCGCGGCACCGAGGAATACCGGCTTGGCGAAATCTATCTTTCGGCGACCTCCGAAAACGACGCCGCGGTGCTTAACAACGCCAATCAGATCATCGAACAATTGCGAGCAGGCGGCAGCTTTCAGGGCTATGCACGCCAATTTTCCGAAGCCACGACGGCTGCGGTAGGCGGCGATCTCGACTTTGTGCGTCTTGGCCAGTTGCCACCGCAGCTCGCCAACGTTGCACGCGCCATGCGGATCGGTGAGTTGCAAGGACCAATCAAGATTCCAGGTGGCTATTCGATCCTCTATCTGATCGATAAGCGGCAGGTTCTGACCGCTGATCCGCGCGACTCTCTCTTGAGCCTCAAGCAGATTTCCGTCGGCTTTCCCCCAGACGTCGAAACCGAAGCGGCAAATGCCAAAATCGCGGAATTCTCCAACTTCATCCAGAACCTTCGCGGCTGCGCTGATGCGGACGCCACTGCCGCCTCGATCGGCGCTAGAGTGGTCACCAACGATCAGATCAAGGCGCGCGATCTGCCTGTTCAGCTGCAACCGCTGATCTTGGGTCTCCAGGTCGGTCAGGCCACCCCGCCCTTCGGTTCAGCCGAAGACGGTGTGCGCGTTCTGATGCTGTGTGGGCGCGACGATCCGGAAGAGGCAAATGCGCCGACATTCGCCAGCGTTGAACGCA
The DNA here is from genome assembly GCA_039025455.1 of Pseudomonadota bacterium. GTDB lineage: Bacteria > Pseudomonadota > Alphaproteobacteria > Sphingomonadales > Sphingomonadaceae > Erythrobacter. Next base: position 1,455 of record JBCCOF010000059.1, read on the forward strand.
GCATTGAGGAAGACCGCATCAACAAGCGCGCTCAGCGGTTCCTGCGCGATCTGCGCAACGACGCTTATATCGAGTACAATTGAGCGACGCCTCGCCCGAATTCCCGCTGGCGGTCTCTTTGGGCGATCCGGCGGGGATCGGGCCAGAGATCATTGCCGAAAGCTGGGTCCAGCGCGCGCGCATAGCGCCTGATGGCAAAGTGCCCCCGTTCTTCGTCGTCGGCGGGATGGAGGTCCTGCGCGCAGCGGCGGCGCAGCGCGGTATCGACTGCCCCATTGTCCCGATTGCCGAAGCGCATGAAGCCGAATTTGCAATCCATGCCGGTTTACCTGTGCTGGCGAGTGTGGATATGCCCTACACACCGGGACAGCCGAGCGAGACAAGCGCGCAACTGGCGCTGACCTCGCTTAAATGGGCGACCGGCCTCACGCTGTCAGGCGAAGCCAGCGGCATGGTCACTGCACCGGTGGCCAAAGCGCAATTGGCGAAGCGCGGCTTTGAACATCCGGGACAAACCGAATTTCTCGCCGATGTGTGCGGGCGTGCAGCCGATGATGCGGTGATGATGCTTGCGGGGCCGTCTTTGCGCACGGTGCCGCTGACGGTCCATGCCGCGCTCGCGCAGGTCCCTGAACTGCTGACGACTGAGCTGATCATCCACAAAGCGCGTATCGTTGCCGCGGGTTTGCAGCGCGATTTCGGGATCGAACGCCCGCGCCTCGCCATCGCCGCTCTCAACCCGCACGCCAGCGAAGGCGGCAAGTTCGGCAGTGAAGAAGCAAGGGTTATCGAGCCCGCCATCGCCGCGCTTCAGGCCGAAGGGCTGGACGTGTTCGGCCCTGTCCCCGGAGACGCCCTGTTCATGCCACGCGCGCGTTCGGGCTATAACGTGGCCTTGTGCATGTATCATGATCAGGCGCTGATCCCGTTGAAGGCACTCGAAGTGGATGAAGGCGTGAATGTGACGCTGGGTCTGCCGATTATCCGCACATCGCCCGATCATGGCACCGCTTTTGACATTGCGGGCAAGGGCATAGCCGATCCCGGCGCGATGATCGCAGCCCTGCGCATGGCGGGCGAGATGGCGCGCGCGCGAGCGGCAGCGCATCCCGATGGCTGATCTCCCACCAATCCGCGAAGTCATCCAGCGCCACGGGCTGAGCGCATCCAAAGCGCTTGGCCAAAACTTCCTGCTCGACGAACAATTGCTCGGCCGGATCGCTGCGATACCGGGAGACCTTAAGGGCGCGCGTGTTCTCGAAGTCGGCCCCGGCCCCGGTGGGTTAACCCGCGCTTTGCTGCGCGCCGGTTCCCGCGTGACGGCGATTGAGATGGATCAGCGCTGCCTGCCCGCGCTTGAGGAACTGGGCGAGGCTTTTCCGGGCCAACTCACCGTGGTCCAAGGCGATGCGATGAAGCTCGATCACAGCGAGTTGATGGGCGGTGAGCCATTCCATGTGCTTTCCAACCTGCCCTACAATGTCGGGACGGCGCTGTTCGTAAAGTGGATGGGCGGCGAGGATTGGCCACCGCAATGGCGCTCGCTCACGCTGATGTTTCAGCGCGAAGTGGCCGAGCGGATTGTCGCAGCACCCGGCACGGGCGCCTATGGTCGCTTGGCGGTGCTGGCGCAGTGGCGCGGGCATGCGAGCCTTGCGATGAAAGTGCATCGCAGCGCCTTCACCCCGCCGCCCAAAGTGATGAGCGCGGTGGTGCATGTCACCCCTGGCCCTGTCCCGCACGGCGTCTCGGCCCGCGACCTAGAACGCCTCACCGAGGCCGCGTTCGGCCAGCGCCGCAAGATGCTACGCCAGAGCCTTAAAGGCGTACCGGGCGCACTCGACACACTGGCAAAGACCGGAATCGACGAAACCCGCCGCGCCGAGACGCTGAGCGTCGCGGACTATGTGGGCTTGGCGCGCGCTCTTGGCTAAATCTCGGTGCAATTTTCGGGTCTGATGCGAAGGGTATCTTTCGGCCAGACGTTGTGTGACTGTCCACCAATTACAACGGGTCGCTCCATGACTGTCACACGCCGCACCTCTTTGTCGCTCGCCCTCGCCGCAGCCGGTTTGCTGACCGCTTGCGGCAATGATCAGGCAGTCCCTCCCCCCATCATCAGCGCGCCGTCGCCAACCCCGTCACCCACACCTTCGCCGACTCCCACACCCACTTCGACCGCGACCCGCGTCACCCAGAATATCGTCTTCGCCCAAGGGGCCACTCAAACCGGCTCAATTCCGCTACTGCTCGATATCTACCAGCCTGACGAAAGCTGCGACGCCAATCGTCCCGCGGTCATGTTTGTCCATGGCGGCGGTTTTACCAGCGGGAGCAAGGGTGGAGACCGCGTAGTGCAAATGGCCGATGCGATGGTCGCGCGCGGAGTGAATTTCGTGTCTATCAACTACCGGCTGGAGCCCGACAATCCGGTCCCTTCTCCCGAATTTCAGGCAGTCGTCGATGCGGTCATCGCGGAGGGCGTCGAGGATCCCGTCGAAGCCGCGAGACTTGGTCCTGCGATCGCTTCGGCGTTCGAAGACTCGGTTACCGCTTTGCGCTTTCTGGAAGCCAACGCCGATGCATTGTGCGTCGACATCGACAACATCGCTTATTGGGGATCATCGGCTGGCGCATTCACAGTGCTTCAGGTCGGATACGGGCTTAACCAGTTCGGCATCGAGCGCCCCGAGCCACGTGTCGTGGTTGATTATTGGGGCGGCCAGTTCCGGCTCAGCGATCTGGAAACTGGCGAAGCGCCCTTCTTTGTCATCCACGGTACTTTGGATCAGACCGTCGCTTATCAGCAAGCTCTCGACCTGACCGCGCAGGCGGATCGGGTAGGCGTTCCCTATGCGTTGTATTCTGTCATCGGAGCGGGCCATGGGTTTGGCAACACCGGCGTCTTCACCAACAGGGTCAACGGCGAATTGCTAATCGATATAACGGCCGATTTCGTGGCCGCGCACCTTTTTGGAGGAACGCCAAACTACGTAAAAGTCGACGTGCAGCGTCAGTAGCGCGGGCAGATGCTGGTGGCAGAGGTATAGCTACGCCCCCAACTGCGATAGCCTGCCGCGTCGATATGAAAGCGCCCTTCGGGGTTATAGAACGGGTCGGAAGCGTCATAATAGGCGCCCAGCCCCATGCTGCTTTGCGGACCGGCATTCTCCTGAACCTCACACAATTGCCAATAGAATGTCTCGAGATCATCGGGCTTATCGACCAGGTACAGATCGAGCGCTTCGAACGAGATGTGGCGCGAGCGCGCAGCGCCTCCTGCGCAGACATTGAGCTCGGGCGAGCGGTAGGAGGATTGCACTTCAACTTCGCCCATGGCGGGCACGATATGGTCGCGCACCAGCCGCAAGGCGGGCACGACATTGGGCCACAATTCGCGCGGAGGCAGGCGCCACACTTCAAGATTGCAACGGTTGGCGTAATCCTTATCCACCCGGGCCAGCTGCCAGGCGGAGACAACCTCTCCAACGCCTTGCTCGTTCAGGAATGCCTCAAACGCAGCGTATTCCTCTTGACGGCGAGGATCATCGTCGACCCAGCGCTCGAAAGCGGCGTTGGAAGTGGGATCGAGCATAGCGACGGGCAGGCTCAACATATCGCGCTGCCAAAGGATGAAGATCACTCCGGCGATAATCGCAATCCAGATCACGCGCCGCATGGCCCAGCCGAGCCAGTATCGCAGTTCGCCTATCGCGCGTTTGATCGGGCTGCGCTTGCGCCGCGTGCGGGCCATGGTGGTTCAGGTCACTCTCGATTGCAGTCAGCCTGCCATAGCGAAAGCCACGCGCAATTCGAGCAAGGTTTGATGGAAAGCGCCGGAGGCTCGATGAAAGCCTCCGGCGCATTTTCGCGTGTTACTCAGCGGGGCCGGTGATCGTGAAAGTCTCGCCGTCCATCGTGATAGTGGTGGTCGAGACGCCTTCGCCCTCGCCGGTATATTCGGTGGTCTTGTCATAGACCTTCTTCAGCCGGTTGCCGCTGCCCACACGGTATCCTTCACGCTGGAAGTACGCCGCGCCCGACTTCGAATTGACGAACAGCATCTGGTCTTCCTTGTTCACCTCGAACATGCCGAGGCTCCGCGTCAGCTCGCTGAATCTCTGACTCCTGATGTAGCGACCGGTCCGGTCATCAAACAGGAAGACATCATAGGCCATCGAGCCATATCCGCCGATATTCCCGACATAGAGCGCGAGATCGAGTGTGCCGTCAAAGTTGAAATCGCCAAGCTCGATCGAGTCCTGTTTGTCATAGGCGACGGTGCGCTGAGGCACATATTCGTCGGGGCAAATGCCGTAATCGACTTTGACCGTGGTGAATTTGTCCACTTGCGGATAGTTTTTCCACACTCTGTAGGTCGTAGCCGCATTGCCACTGTCGCACTCCTCGCCCGAGGGACCACGGCTGATGATCCGGTATCCGCTGGGCAGGCCGGTGAACACGGTGATTGCCGGGCTGCCGGCTTCGGGCGGGATGCTGAGCGGAGCGGGCTGAGCCGATGCGGGCGCAGCGCCCAAGAGAGCAAGTGCCCCCAATGCGATTGCGGAATTCGACGCGGCGGATTTGATGGAAAAGACAGACATATTACCCCCAGTTTCTTCGCTGTTTTTCTTGCACCTAACAAGAGTTGTTCAGCTTACGAGCCTTTTATCTGACAATTTGTCTGATCGCGCAATGACCAATTCTGTCAGCGGAAATTCAGTTTCGCGCTTCACCCCGCTTTGGCGACCTGACGCCATTGATGCAGCAGCGGCTCGGTGTAGCCGGAAGGCTGCTCAACGCCTTTGAAGATCAGGTCTTCCGCCGCCCTGAAGGCAGGGCCTGCTTCATTGCCCAGCAATGGAACATAGTCGGGATCGCTCGCATTCTGCTCGTCCACCTTAAAGGCCATGCGGGTGAGCGACTCCATCACTTGCGCTTCGGAGACGACGCCGTGGTGCAGCCAGTTGGCGATGTGCTGGCTGGAAATGCGAAGTGTGGCGCGGTCTTCCATCAGGCCCACATCGTTGATGTCGGGCACCTTGGAGCAGCCCACACCGGCATCGACCCAGCGCACGACATAGCCGAGCAAGCCTTGGCAATTGTTGTCGAGCTCTTCGCGCAATTCGTCTTCGGGCCAGTTGGTGTCGGTCGCCAGCGGGATCGAAAGCAGCGCGTCGAGGCCCATTGGCTCGGGCAGGTTCTTCTGAATGTCGAAGACGTTTTCCTGATGGTAATGCAGCGCGTGAAGCGTCGCGGCGGTCGGTGACGGGACCCACGCCGTGTTCGCGCCCGCGCGCAAATGGCCGATTTTCTCGACCATCATCTGTCCCATCAGGTCCGGTGCTGCCCACATGCCCTTGCCGATCTGAGCGACACCCGAAAGGCCGTGTTTGAGGCCGATGGCGACGTTGCGCGCTTCATAGGACTGAAGCCAGTCGGACCCTTTCATTGCGCCTTTGCGCATCATCGGACCGGCCTGCATCGAGGTGTGGATTTCATCGCCAGTGCGATCAAGGAAGCCGGTGTTGATGAACACGATCCGGTCCTTCACCGCATGGATACACGCGGCAAGGTTCGCGCTGGTGCGGCGTTCCTCGTCCATCACGCCGACCTTGATCGTGTGGCGCGGCAATTCCAGCAGGTCCTCCACCGCGTTGAACAGGTCATTGGTGAAGGCGCATTCCTCTGGCCCGTGCATCTTGGGCTTCACGATATAGATGCTGCGCTGTCCACTTTGGGGCTTCGAATTGCCGTACTTCGCGTGCCCCTCGACATCGAGCGCGCTGATCGCGCTGGTGAAGACCGCGTCCATGATGCCTTCGGGAATCTCTTCAAATATCTCTATCGACGATCCGCCTGCGGGGATCATGATCGCCGGATTGGTCATCAAGTGCCCGACATTGCGCACAAACATGACGCTGCGTCCCATCAGCGTCTGCGCGCTGCCATCGCGCGCGGTGTAGGCCTTGTCGCCCGCCAGCTTACGGGTCAGCGTCTTGCCGCCCTTCTCGAAGCTCTCTTCCAGATCGCCACGGATTACGCCGAGCCAGTTGGTGTAGGCGAGCAGCTTGTCCTCTGCATCGACCGCGGCGACCGAATCCTCGCAATCGGAAATCGTGGTGAGCGCGCTTTCGACGATGATGTCGGCAATCCCCGCCTTGTCACCCGCGCCCACGGGCGTCTCGGGGTCGAACACGACTTCGATATGCAGGCCATTGTTTTTGAACAGCAGGCCCTTTTCCGTCTCGCCGATATACTGGCTTTCGTCCTGCAATTTGCCGTCATTCCTGTCGGCCATATCGACCCAACTTTGATCGACCAGCGGCAGCGCCTGATCCAGAAATTCGCGCCCGCGCGCAATCACCGCATCCCCGCGTGCTTTGTCATAGCCGCCAGGCTTGGCAGGCGGCGCATCGAGCGCGTCGGTGCCGTAAAATGCGTCATAGAGGCTGCCCCAGCGCGCATTGGCAGCGTTGAGTAGGAACCGCGCGTTGAGAATCGGCACCACCAGCTGCGGCCCCGCCATGGTCGCGATCTCGGCATCGACATTCTGCGTGCCAATGGTGAAATCGCCCGGCTCGGGGACAAGGTAACCGATGTCTTCGAGAAACGCGCGATATTGAGCCGCGTCATGGGGCTTGCCGCGCCGCTCTTGGTGCCATGTGTCGATTGTCGCCTGAAGCTCTTCGCGCTTGGCCAGCAATGCGGCGTTGCGCGGGGCAAAATCGCTGAGCAGGCTCGCAAAACCCTGCCAGAACGCTGCCGTGTCACGGCCCAAAGGAGCCAGCACTTCGCTTTCAAGAAAACCCGCCAGCCGCTCATCCACTTGCAGGCCGGCGCGCTCGATCATGTTCGTCATCTTAGTCCTCGTGACATCTCGGGGTGATGTAACCTGGGGAGGAGGACGCTTATGTCTGCCGCCCTATGGCCAAGCCATACGAGGATTGCAACGGGTTGGAACTGGGCGTCAGGCCCGCTAGAGACTTGGTCCTGATGAAAGCCAATACCCAATCAAAATTTGAAAGCGCTTTTGACGCTGCGGCAATGCTGGATCACGTACAAACATGGTGCGCGATCAACACAGGAACCGGCAATCTTGAGGGTCTGAAAAAACAGGCAGACGCGCTGGCCGAGGCGTTTTCCGAACTGCCCGGAGAGGTCGAATTGATCGACCCCGCACCGGTGACGGGAATCGCGGCAGACGGATCGGAATTCGAAAAGGCCAATGGCAAGCACTTGGTCCTGCGCGTGCGCCCGACCGCCAATCGCCGCATTCTGCTGACCGGGCATATGGATACGGTGTTTCCCAAAGAGCATTCGTTTCAGCACCAAAGATGGCTCGAGGACGGCGTTCTCAATGGTCCCGGCGTGGCCGATATGAAGGGCGGGATTGCGGTGATCCTGCATTCGCTCAAGGCGTTCGAGGAAACCGCGTCTGCCGGATCGCTCGGCTATGATGTTCTGATCAATTCGGATGAAGAAACCGGATCGCTCGCCAGCGCCGACCTGATCGCTGAAATGGCGCGCGGGAAGCTTGCGGCGCTAACCTATGAACCCGCCGCCCTGCCCGATGGCACGCTCGCCCATGCGCGCGGCGGAACGGGTAATTATTCCATCACCTTCACCGGCAAGAGCGCCCATGCGGGCCGCAACCCGCATGACGGCCGCAACGCGCTTGTCGCGGCGGCCGACTTAATCCTGCGGCTCAAAGCAATGGAACGCAAGGACATCACCATCAATCCGGCCAAGCTGGAAGGCGGCGGGCCGAACAATGTGGTTCCGGACCACGCCGTGCTGCGCTTCAATATCCGCCCGAAGTCAACCGAAGCGATGGAAGGCTTTGACAATGATCTCAACGCTTTGCTGCGCAACATTGAAAGCGAGCACGAAATCGCAACGCACCGCCATGGCGGCGTGACCCGCCCTCCCAAACCGGTCGATGAGCGCGCGCAGAAACTGTTCGATCTGGTGCGCGAATGCGGTGCCGAGCTTGGTCAGGACATACGCTGGAAATCGACCGGCGGCGTGTGCGATGGCAACAATATCGCCGCTTGCGGAGTGCCCGTGGTGGACACGATGGGCGTGCGCGGCGGCTCGATCCACTCGCCCGACGAATTCCTGATCACCGACAGTTTACCTGAGCGCGCCGCGCTTTCCGCCCGCGTTATTCAGCGCCTTGCTGAAGGAGCCATAACTTGACCTTTCGCCTGCGCGCCGCGCGTCCTTCCGATCTTGAACACCTCTATGAGATGGCGAAGCTGACGGGCGGTGGCTTCACCAATCTGCCCCCGGACCGAAAGGCGCTGGGAAGCAAGCTTGAGCGCGCCGCGGCGGCCTTTGCCAACACCGAAGACACGCTGGTCGATGAACAGTTCGTGTTGGTGCTCGAAGACCTCAACACGCGCGCCGTGCGCGGGACTTGCCAGCTGATGACGATGGTGGGTCAACAATGGCCGTTCTATTCCTACCGGCTCAACACGATCACCCAGTACAGCAAGGAACTCGACCGCACCGTGCGCGCCGAACTGCTGAGCCTGACCACCGATCTGGAGGGCACCAGCGAGGTCGGCGGTCTGTTCCTGCACCCCAATGAGCGCGCTGGCGGTCTGGGCCTGCTGCTCGCCCGATCGCGTTACCTCTTTGTCGCGATGCACCGCGCGCGCTTTGCCGACAAGATCATTGCCGAGCTGCGCGGGATTATTGATGATCGCGGCGGCTCGCCGTTCTGGGACGGGGTCGCGGGGCGCTTTTTTGGAATGGGATTTCAGGAAGCGGACTATTTCAACGCGATCAACGGCAACCAGTTTATCGCCGATCTGATGCCCAAACATCCGGTCTATGTCGCAATGCTGCGGGAAGAAGCGCGCAGCGTGATCGGCGTGCCCCACCCCAATGGCCGCGCGGCGATGCGGATGCTCGAAAACGAGAATTTCCGCCACGATGGCTATGTCGATATTTTCGACGGCGGCCCGACCATGGTGGCGCACACCGATGATGTGACGAGCGTCAAGAATTCCGCCTCGGCGACGATCACCGATATCGACCTTGGCGAAGGCGAGCGTGCAATCCTTGCCACAGGCAGGCTGGACACATTCCGCGCTTGCTATGGCGCGCGCAGTTTCGACGGCGAAGGCGGGATCGCGATTGACTCAGCGGCGGCCGATGCGCTCGACGTCGGGATCGGCGATGTGGTCTGGAGTGTCGGGCGATGAGCGAGCGCTTCAAGAATTTGGTCGAAGTCAATTTCGACGGCATCGTTGGCCCTTCGCACAATTATGCAGGGCTCAGCCTCGGCAATATCGCCAGCGCCAGTCACAAAGGCGACCCGTCCTACCCGCGCGCGGCGGCCTTGCAGGGGCTCGAAAAGATGCGCGGCAATCTGGCGCGGCTGGGGGTTCAGGGGTTTCTGCTGCCCCTCCCCCGCCCGAACGCCATGCTTGCCGACAGCCTCGCTTATGACGGCACCGAAGCGCCGCAATTGCGCGCCGCGCCGTGGTCCGCATCGAGCATGTGGACCGCCAACGCTGCCACCGTCTCGCCCGCGCCGGACACAAAGGATGGCAAGTGCCACTTAACGCCTGCCAACCTCATCACCATGCTTCACCGCGCGCAGGAATGGCCTGACACCGCACGCCAGCTCGGCGTTGCCTTTGCCGACACAAACCACTTCGCGCTCCACCCTATCGTTCCGCCGACATTCGGCGATGAAGGCGCGGCGAACCATATGCGGCTTTGCGAAGGGCATGGCAGCGCCGGTGTCGAAGTGTTCGTCTATGGCAAAACCGGCGGGCGCTTTCCCGCGCGCCAGCACGAACAGGCCAGCCGCTTGGTCGCGCGCGCCCACGGCCTCGACCCGGCCCGCACTGTCTTTATCGAACAGAACCCAGCCGCGATCGAAGCGGGCGCGTTTCACAACGATGTGGTCTCGGTCGCGAATGAGCGGGTGCTGTTCACCCACGCCGAAGCCTTCGCCGATCAAGCCGCCGCCTATGAAGCGATCCGCGCCGCCTTCCCCGCGCTCGAAGTGGTCGAAGTGCCAAGCTCTGCGGTCAGCTTGGACGAAGCCATCCGCACCTATCTGTTCAACGCGCAATTGCTGACCCAGCCCGATGGAACGATGGCCTTAATCGTGCCCGAGGAATGCCGCGAATCGGAGAGCGTCTGGTCGTGGTGCGAAGGTATGCTGGCCAGCAACGGCCCGATCCGCCACGTCATCCCCGTTGATGTGCGCCAATCCATGGCCAATGGCGGCGGTCCTGCCTGTTTGCGGCTGCGCGTGGTGTGCGACCCCGCGACCGTCGATCCGCGCTTCATGCTGGACGAGAAGAAGGCCGATATGATCGCCGGTATCATCGCGCATTACTGGCCCGAGCAGATTGACCCCGCCGATATCGGCAATTCCGCGCTCGCCAAAACCGTGATCGCCGCGCGCGCCGCATTGCTCGCCGCGCTCGACCTCGCGAAATTGGGTTAACGCGATTGCCAGAGCGTGTCGGGTGCGCTTACACTCCCATTCATCTTAACCATTGAAAGCCGCAGGCACGCGTCCTTGGCACGCTGCTTGCTGTAGGTGTTATCGAAGGGAGTAATCATGCTGCGCAAGTTCGGACGGCTGTTCATTATCAAGAACCGTTTCGAAGCGTTCGTGATTATCTACGCACTGGCGCTGGGCGCGACCGCGCGTGGTTCGAACTATCTGATCGAATATCCCGGCTGGGAAGGCAAAATGCTCTTCGCCGCTGCGACCGGCGCCGTGTTTCTGGCCGGCGCAGCTATACTGGACGGGTTGAAGGCGAAGGCAGAGTTGGCGGAACTCAAGGGCCAAGCTGAGGAAACCGCGTCCCAATCGCCGCAATAACGCCGATCGTTTTCGCTATTTCACGCCCGCAAGGCCAGGCTCGGGAATCGGATTGCCGTCTTTGTCATAGCGCGGCAGCATCACCAGATAATCGATATTCTCGACCTCCAGAGTGACCTGCTTGCGGCGGTAGTCCAGTCGCGCGCCGATCCATGCGGGCTGCAAACGCGGCTTGCCCCGCACAACAATCCGGCGATTGCGCAGCAGCCTTTCGATGTCGACCATCTTCGGAGTGACAACCTCACGCTCGCGCTCGCCTTCGACGAGAATATCTTCATCGTCCCCGCCGTCAGAAGCGGAACTCGCAGCGGCGGCACTCACTTCATTGAAGAGATCGAACAGCGCCTGCTGGTCAAACTCGATGATGATCACATTGGGGTGGACCCGGTTTGTGCGGCCGCGCGGCAATCCACCGATCCCGGTCCGGCTCGACGTGTCGATCCCCGCTCCGCCAAGAATCTGAAGATCCTCGAAATAAGAGCTTTCGAGGTTCACATTGTGCAGCTCGATCTTGTCACCAGCCCTGCGGACATAGGCCACATCCATGATGATCGCCATTTCGTTCGCGGCGCTGTTGCCCCGCTTGCGCGCGGTGCGCTGAAACTGGCGCGGCTGCATGCAATCGACCTCGCACACCTCGCGAAGGCGCTCGAGATATTGCGCACGGGTTTCTGTGGTCGCGCTTGCGGCTTGCGGGAGCAAAAGGGCGGCTAAGGGGGCGAGGAGAACGGGGGAATAACGCATCGAAACCTCTGTGATTGTTCGGTCGACGGATACCACAAGGGGCATGCTAATTCTACGCCCAAGCCTTCAAAATTGTTCCGCTGGAACAAGGCCATATTGCGCAACCCTGAGGCGCTCTTTCACAAGAATGTTGATTGGGGGTTCTGTTGCTAGGCCCCTGCGTTTTTTGCTTTCGGGAGGATGGCCGTTGCAATCACACGCAATGGCGCACTCTCCCGAAAGAGAAGTCAGTGGGGTTTTCTGTTGCTAGCTACCCGCGTTTTTGTTCTTGGGGGGAGGACCGCCGCGCTGCAACGCAACTTTGCTCTCTCCCTCGGGCAATTGAGTGGGGGTTTCTGTTGCTAGGCCCCCGCGTTTTTGTTCTTGGGGGGAGGACCATTGCGCTCGGACGAGATGTTGCTCTCTCTCAGAGGCAATTGAGTGGGGGTTTCTGTTGCTAGCTACCCCCGGAGCCCCGGAATCCGCTTCTGTTGCCCGGTGGGTCCAACCGCGCTTAGCTTTGTAAATTCAGGCCGCTAGGCCCTAAAATTACGCTGCAACTGCGAGTGCGTCGTTATCGTTAGCACTTATGAGTTTGAGCCTATTACGGGTTACTCAGCCCGAGCGAAAACTACGCCTTTCAGCCCACGTCGATCCTAGTTCGTCCCCGTCAACAATGGCGGAAATCCGCCGTTTTTGGTGGAGACGCCGGGTACTGCCCCCGGGTCCGTTGTGCCTATTATACGCAACACTTTATCGCCATAGTCGGTTGCCCGACACGAGCTATATAGCGCGGATTGGCTTAATGGGAAGTGAGCGGGGATCGGACGGCCCGCACAGGCTGTCCTATTTTTTAAGCGCGTCCCTGATCTCTGTCAGCAGGTCGATCTCGCTCGGGCCTGCAGTTTCCTCGGCTGCTTCCTCTTCCTTTTTCATCGCTTCGGCAGCCTTGTTGGCATAGCGAACCAGCAGAAAGATAATGAAGGCGAGAATCACGAAATTGATCGCTGCGGTGATAAACGCACCATAGCCGATCATCGCAGCGCCAGCCTCTTTGAGCGCGGCATAGTCCGTCATATCGCCTTCATAGCCTTCGGGTGCGGAGAGCAGGATGAAGTAGCTGGAGAAGTCCGAGCCGCCAAAAATCGCGCCGACAATGGGCATGATAATCTCGTCGGTCAGCGAGGTGACAATGGTCGCAAACGCGCCGCCGATAATGACCGCGACGGCCAGCTCCATGACGTTGCCCTTGGCGATGAAATCCTTGAATTCGGTCAGCATTGTGATCCCCTCTGAATGCCATTTCCGCCGGTTTTACACTTGCAAATGCGCTTGCCAAGCTTCGCTTTGTAACTGCACCACAACTTGCAACTGAACAGCGGTGTGCTATATTGGTAACACGCATTCAACGGCGCTCATCCCTCCATGCAGGGGCCAATCGTGGCAGACAGCGCTTTCAGGAGGGATTTCCATGATTTTCAAGTCACTGTGCCGCGGCGCAATCGTTGCCGCTGCTTCGCTTACGCTCGCCGCTTGCGGGATCAACTCGGTCCCCACCGCTGAGGAAGCGGCGAAGGCGAAATGGGCCGATGTCGAGGCGCAGTTTCAGCGCCGCGCAAACCTCATCCCCAACCTCGCCGAAATCGTCAAGGGCGCAAGCGAGAACGAGCGCGGCATCCTGACCGAAGTGACCGAAGCGCGCGCCAAGGCAACCTCGCTCAACGTAACCGCCGATGATCTGGGCGATGAAGCCAAGATGGATTAGCTGGCCGCTGCACAAGGCCAGCTGAGCCAGGGGCTTGGCCGCTTGCTCGCAAGCTTTGAAGCCTATCCGCAGATCCAATCGAACCAGAATTATGTAGCGTTCCAGAGCCAACTCGAAGGCACCGAAAACCGCATCGCAGTGGCCATTCGCGACTACAACGAAGCGGTGCGCGAATATAACACCACGATCCGCACCTTCCCCGATACGATCGGCGCGAACATCATCCACGGCGCAGAGCCGCTGGTGCCCTATTCGGCGGTGACCGAAGGCGCCGAGGCTGCGCCGACGCTGGATATGACGTCGAACTGATCGACGGTGTTGCGCTCGACACTTTTCGCTTTCGCCGCGCTGCTGTTGATCGGCTGCACGGCGGAGGCGGAGGACACTGTCAACACGCCTGAACCCGCGCTGGAATTGACCGGGCGGGTGGTTGACGCGGCCGATGTGCTTTCGCCCGAGTTCGAAGAGGAAATGACCAAGCGTCTGTCGCGGTTGGAGGAAGAAACCCTAGTGCAGTTGGTCGTCGCGACGACGCCGAGCCTCGATGGGAAACCGATCGCGATATACGCCATGAACCTCGCAAACGCATGGGGATTGGGCAGCGCGGAGCGCAATGATGGCTTGCTGGTTCTGGTCGCCCCCAATGACAGGCGGGTGCGGATTGCAGTCGGGCTAGGTCTTGAAGAGACGGTCACTGACGAAGAAGCGGCGGTGATGATGAACGAGGTCATTTTGCCCGCCTTTGGCGAGAACGACTACGAAGCCGGGATCAGAGCCGCGGTCGAAAGCCTGGCCGACGAAGTTACGCCCTACGAACTGAAGGAAGCGGCATGAGACGTATCGGCATTCTATTCGCGGCACTGCTGACGCTGCTCGCCGCGCCGCTTTCGGCGCAGACCTTTCCCGAGCTGACCGGGCGCGTGGTCGATGAGGCCGATATCATCCCTGCCGATGTTGAAGCGGAGCTAACCACGCAACTCGAAGCGCTCGAAACCCAGTCTCAACGCCAGCTTGTGGTTGTCACCGTGCCTGACCTGCAAGGTTATGACGAGCAGACTTTTACCTATCAACTCGGCCGCGAATGGGGGATCGGCGATGCTGAGCGCAATGACGGCGCGATCCTGTTGGTAGCCCCGAACGAGCGCCGCGTGCGCATCGAGGTTGGCTATGGTCTCGAAGGCTATCTGACCGATGCCTTGTCAGCGCTGATCATCCAGAACGAGATCCTGCCGCGCTTTCGTGATGACGATTATCCGGGCGGGATCGTCGCGGGCACCGGCGCGATTGTGTCGCAACTCCAGCTCCCCCCCGACGAAGCCGCACGCGTGCTTCAAGACGCGCAGCAGCAAAGCGAAGACGAGGAAGGTGGCTTCCCAGTCGGCCTTCTCATCTGGCTCGGGTTCATATTCTTCTTCTTCGTCCTGCCCGCAATGGGCGGCAAGCGCCGCAAATATCGCGGCAAAGGCAAAGGGCCGTGGGGCGACCGCGACGATGATGACGACGATGACGATTGGGGCAGCGCGGCCAAGCACATCATCCTGTGGGAAGTCGGCAGCGCCATTGCGCGCGGAGCGATGTCCGGCGGCGGATCGAGCAGCGGCGGGTTCGGTGGGGGCTTTTCGGGCGGTGGCGGATCATTTGGAGGCGGCGGCGCCTCGGGGGGCTGGTAAATCATGAGCTATCTCACCGAAGAACAACACAAGATCGTCTCCGACGCCGTTGGCGCAGCGGAGAGCACCACCTCGGGCGAAATCGTCACCGTGCTGGCCGACCGCAGCGATGGGTACACCGAGGTCGTCCATATGTGGTGCGCGGCGATGTCGTTCACCGCGATGAGCCTGTTTGCACTGTTCCCGGAGCCGTTTCTGAACCTGTGGGACGGGACGGTGGGTAGCCTGCTGTTTGGCGGCTGGTATCACGAATGGACCACCGGCGAACTGGCCAGCATGACCATCGGCATGGGCCTGCTCGCCTATATCATCGGCCTGCTCGCCTTCATGTACGAGCCGCTCAAATTCGCAGCGATCCCCGGTCCGGTCAAAACCTCGCGCGTGCACAAGCAAGCTGTGAAGCACTTCAAGGTCGGGGCCGAACGCCGCACCACCGGGCACACCGGCATTATGATCTACCTCTCGATGAAGGAACACCGCGCCGAAATCGTCGCCGATGAGGCCATTGCGAGCAAGGTCTCCGCCGATGTCTGGGGCGAGGCGATGGTCGATATGATCAGCGAGATCAAACGCGGCCGCATCGCCGAGGGAATGGCCTGCGGGGTGCGCGATGTCGGCGTGGTTCTGACAGAGCACTTCCCGAGTGGCGAAGATGATGAAAACGAGCTTCCCGACAGGCTTATCGAGGTTTGACCCCAAATTAAGCTCGCTAACTCTTGACCCGCTCGCCCTGAGCTTGTTGAAGCCTGTCCTGAGCGGCTGCTGCAAGCAGGCAGCCGAAGGGGGCTGTCCTTACTTCCCGGCGCACTGCCAGAAGAAAAAGCAATCCTTCGACAAGCTCAGGATGAGCGGATTTATGGCCGAAAACAAGCTCCCCGATCTGAACCTGATCCGCGACCGCGACGCCGACCTGCCCGAGGAAACCCGCTGGGAAGGCCGCTTCATC
>JBCCOF010000060.1:0-16882 GCA_039025455.1 Pseudomonadota bacterium
CGACCATATCGCAACTCGCCAAAGGCGGCAAAAATGGCTTACTAGAGACCGCTTAGAGTGCTCTAAGATGTCTTGTCATTGACTCTAAGAAATCGTGTCCCGCTACACCATACGCATTGGGTTTTCCATGCCCTAGGTGTTCATTGTTTAGCTGTCGAGCCTGAACAGGCGGGAATAAGAAAACGCTTTGGCGCTTGGCGCACGAGCCTCTATTGTCGCACCTATGACCATGCCGCCCTTTCACCTCGCCTTCCCCGTCCACAGCCTTGCCGCCGCGCGCGCGTTCTATGGCGAGTTGCTCGGCTGCGCAGAGGGGCGGTCAAGCGAGGAGTGGATCGACTTCAACTTCCACGGCCATCAAATCGTCGCGCATCTCTCGGACAAAGCAGGCGACCGGACCAGCAACGCGGTGGACGGCCACGATGTGCCGGTCCCGCATTTCGGGCTGGTGCTCGGCATGGAAGACTGGCGCGCGCTGGCAGAGCGGTTGAAAGGCGCTGAGACGGATTTCGTGATCGAGCCGACCGTTCGCTTCGCAGGCGAACCGGGAGAGCAAGCCACGATGTTCCTGCGCGATCCCTCAGGCAACGCGCTGGAGTTCAAGGCGATGGCCGATGTCGGCGGGTTGTTCGCGAGGTAAGGCTTACGGGAAGGCCGAGGGCAACGCCCGCCCCCATTAGTTCTTAATTTCCAGCGGCTAAAGACATGGCTCCATAGGAGTTTGAGGTCTTGAGAGCCGGGATATGAGCAGGGTCAAAACCATTCTGGGCGTCGCGCTGCTGTTTGGCGCGTTGGCGTTTTGCGCTGCCTACGACATACCTTCGAGTGATTTCGCAGGGGAAAGAACGCGCTCGGTCGCGGTGCTTGATTGGCTGGTTCACACCGTCGCAACCGACAATTTCGGCTCTGTCGGCGGAGCGGCGTTTTACGCGGTGCTGGGCCTGTTTGCGGTGGGTTTTGCCACGGTTGGCAGCAGAGAGCCGCAACCGGCCAATTCGGCTCCCGTCAGCAAGCGACCGTCCCGCCCCCGCAAAGCGCGCCCCGCCGCTGATCAAACCGACGCAGCACCCAAAGAAGAAGGACAACGCCGTCGAAACCTGGTCGCCGCCGCGATCATTGCGAACGAGGCCGCGAATCTGTCGGCGGAGCAGAGTAATCGTGGGAGCGAGAGCAGCGACACTGACCAAGCACCCGATCAAAGCAACTCCGCCGAATCCGATGGGCTGGAGGATCTGCGCCGCGTTCAGAACCTGTATGCGGAGGCTTTGGCGTCGGGAGCCATTCCGCCGCTTTCCACCGATCCTGCCGACCAACCCCAGCCTGCGTGGGGCCTGATGCTGGCCTCTCCGTGGGAGGACGTGTCGGGTTACACATCGTGGCTGGGCGGGCTCCCTCGCGTTCCCGAAGGCTTCGAATGGCCGCGCGATCCGGGCAGTGGCAAGCCGATGTATTTCTACGCGCAGATTGATCTCGCCGATCTGGAACCGGAGAGCGAGACCGGGGCCACAGCGCCGGGCCTTCCCGAACAGGGTGCATTGCTGGTCTTTATCGGCCTCGAAGCCGTAGTCCGCGTCATCTCGGCGGAGGACATGGCCAGCGCCAAGAAGCTGGCTTTGCCCGACGACATGCCGACGCTTGAGGAATTCGGTTACTGGACCGATGCCAAGACATTCCCCGAATGGCCGGTCAAACCGCAGGCCTTCCTTGATCAGCCCTATGACGAGGAGGTCTATTGGGAAGAGCATGACGGGGAGCAGATCCCCGAGGTCTTTCGCAAGCCCCCGCTCACGGTCTCCGACTGGATCACCAATTGGGGCGTGGCCGCGTTTGAAGCGGAGCGGGTGCTCCACGGCCTGCGCTTTCCCATCGACGATGCCAAGCGGCGCTTTGATAACGAGCTTTCAAAGATCACCGCGCAAGATGAGCGCGAACAGAACCAAGCCGATGGCGATGCCGGGGCACAATCTGCCAAGCCAAGCGCCGAGGATCGGGCACTGGAGGCGATGGGAGAATACGCGGCCAAATTCTACACCGAAGGCCCGCAACTGGTTCAGTTGCTCAAGGATTGGAAAGACCGCGCCGAGAACCACGACCCGCTTGAACCGGTCGACGGCCAGCTTCTCGATGAGCTGTTCCGCAAACGTGTGGCCTTTTGCGACGGGCTGAACGCGACGGGTCCGGTTCTTCAGTTGAAAGGGCAGGCGCACGATATCTGGGACAAAGTCTTGTTCCATCACCGCAGCAACGACCCGATGAAAACCCTCCTCGATATGCCGCCAGAGTTTCGCAATTTTATGGAAGAGCGCATCACCCAATGGCGCGATCATCGCCTGTTCGGCATCGAACCGCCATTTTCCAACAACACCGATGATCTCAGGGGCATGTCCTGCCTTATCAGCATCCACGCCGATCCCCTGCTCTACACGCAGACCGAGCATGATTACGGCATATCGGTCTGGATACCGACGGAAGAGATGCAGGCTGGCAAGTTCGATAACACGCAAGTCGTCCGGCACTGCGCTGTTTGAGCAAGAGAAAGTCGGTCATCTTCACCGGCACTGGCAGCCCGCCAAAAAAATCTTGCGCAAGTGTAAGGTTTCGCGCGCCGCGCTCGTCTTATCTCCAGAACGCATGTTCCAAAGGAGACGAAAATGACCAAACTTGACCAATGCGCCTGCGGTGATTGCGCGCCAAATTGCGGTTGCGCCAGCGCCCAGCCAAGCGCCAATCAGTGCTGCTGCGGCCCAACCTGCACCTGTGAAAACTGCTCGTGCCCCTCGAGTTGCGGCTGTCAAAACGGCTAGAAATAGGCTAATGCGGGCGCATGGACGGCAACAAACGACAGGTCAGCGTTGAAAAAGCGCTGCGCGAGCATCACAGCGCGCTAGCTCGCTTTGTCGCTGCGCGTGCTCCGCAGGCCGATGTCGATGACATTTTGCAGATTGCCGCCATGCGCTCGATCGAGAAGGCAGGGAGCCTAAAGGAAAGCGATCGGCTCCTGCCGTGGCTGTTCCAGATCCATCGCAACGCGGCCATCGACTATATGCGAAGGGCGGCGAGCGAACAGCGCAAGCTGGCCGAATTGGAGAGCGAACCCGCTGAGGCGGAAGCGGCTGATGTAGATGTCTGCGGGTGCAGCATTGAACAGGCGGGCCAGCTCAATTCCCGCTATGCGACCATTCTGGATATGGTGGATTTGAAAGGCGCTTCGCTCAAAGAGGCCGCGCGCAAGCTGGGGGTTACGGCCAACACCGCCACCGTGCGCCTGCACCGGGCGCGCAAGGCGCTGAAAGAACGCCTGCTTGACCATTGCGGAGTGAGGACAATGCGCGACTGCGCCGATTGCAAATGCACATCCGAGGGCTGCTGTCCGACCTGATCGCGCATCACACCTTTCTAAAATTGAACGTCGCGTTCACCACGAACATCGCCAAACCGGCGAAAATCGAAACGATCACGCGCGCCGCCAGATAGTGCATGGCCGTAAACTGGACGAGCGCGGCGAACATCGAGACCGTGATCGCCATGCCCATCCCCGCATTGGCGAGAAAAATCGCATAGCCGGAAGCCACAGCGCGGTCGGTCCCGCGAAAGATCCAGAGCCTCGCGCCAAGGTAATGGAGCGTCTGAGCCAGAAGAAAGCTGATCGCGGTGGCGAGCACCGTGTTCATCCCGCCATTTTCGACGAGCAGCCACATCGCGCCAAGCCCGATGAGGAAGGTGCCTGTGCTGACGACCGTGTTGCTCGCCAGCATCTTTCCGGCGCGCAGTGTCAGCAGGCGGGAAAGAAGCGATGGGCGCGGAGCAGGCTCGCTTTGCACGGTCACGCGATGGCCGGCTCCTTGATCACGATCTTCGTTTCCTCATTGCTGTCCGCCCAATCTGTGCGCCGGGCTATGAATGGATTGAGAAATAGGAACGGCAGCTTGATGAACAGCAGCTCGGAATGGATGAAGGTGTCGATCCTGCGCTCCCACCATTTCGGCTCGCGCTTGCCGTGGTCGCGCAGCCAGCCCTCATAGGGCGCCCAATGGCTCGGCTCGTCCTTCTCGATGATCTTGAAAATGCGCATCAGAACCGGATCGCTTTTGACCAGCCGGTGATTGAGCAGGATTTCGACCTGCTTGTATCCGCGCTGCTCAGTCAGAGCGATGATGCGGCACAGTTTCTCGAACAGCCGGTCATCGTCGATCACCGCTTGGGTATCGAGATCGTCGATGCGCGAACGGAACATGATCTCGATAAAGCGGTCGATATGGCCAAAGGTGCGGTCCACCGCGAGCGGCATTGTGCCTTTCAATTCGAACCAGCGCTTGAACATCACATAATGGGTGCGCTCGTCCACGCGGTGCTGCTCGATCGCCGCGATAAGCGCGTGATCATCGGGAGAGCGTGCTTTCACCGCCTCCAAAACGCGGTCGATGGCGGTGTATCCCCGGTGCTCGTTGTAGATGTAAATCGAAGCGAGAACGTCGAGATAGCGACGGCGGAACCAATTCAGCATGAGCGACTCTCCGGATGTACGCCGCCAGCCTATCCGCTTTGTGACTGAATTAATACGCTTTTCGCTGAAGCTGCCCAAAGCGGCCGGATTGCGCTCGAAATCCAAGTCAGTCCGCCGGCTTGTCAGGCATGCTGTCCGATGACCGTTTTGCAAGCCACCCGCGCGCCAAAAAGCCCAAGACGATCCCGATGCCGACAAATAGGACCCATGGAATATAACCAACAAAGCCGAACGCTGGAGCACTGTCCGATGGGGCGACAAGGGTGTTTTCAAGTGAGGCCCATTTGTGGTCATTCGCCGCGCGGAAAGCATCGCTGCCGAGCATATCTATCAGGTCTCTGCGGCTGCGATAGCGGACCATGGCGAAGGATTCGAATTCTCCCGCCGTGTCGCCCACCGAATTGATGATAGTGTTGTGCCGCTCCGCGCGCGCGACAGGGTAACTTCCGCGAAGAAAAAGCTGGGGCAAGACCGATTGCCCGTACAGCGCCCCGGCTTCTTTGCCGGATAGGTCTGCGTCCAATTCACTGCCCTGGGGGTACTGCGCAGTCCCGCGATACTCCATGAGATTGATCATGACGAAGGGGCGACCGTCATCCTCACGCAGAAAGGCCTCGAAGGCGTCCTCATCTGTCCAAGTGGTGCCAACAGCCTCTGCCTGTTCCGTCATGAAGGCGTCGATCTCGGCATCGCTCAATGGACCTCCGAAGGGTGTGTGCCAGACATAGAAAGCCACGAGCGCTGCCATCAATGACGCAAGAACAAGGACGGATTTCTTCATAAGGGCTCCTCACACGAAGTCGCTTCACGCGGCCGCGCGGCTCTAATCCAAACCAGCGGGCCCCAGCGCGTCCATCACCACCGCCGCCCTCAATGCGGCGATCCCCATGCCCTTCTCGCTGCTCGTGAGGTGCAGTTCGGGGTAGGCGGCGGGGCGTTTGCGGATTTCTTCGGCGGTCTGTGTCGCGACCCGGTCGAGATGGCTGGCTTTGATCTTGTCGGTCTTGGTCAGGACGACGCGGTATCCCACCGCCGCTTCGTCGAGCATGGTCATCATGTCGCGGTCCACGTCTTTGACGCCGTGGCGGCTGTCGATCAGCACCAGATTGCGCGCGAGCACCTGCCGCCCGCGCAGATAAGAACGCACCAGCTTTTTCCACTTTTCGACCACCGCTTTGGGTGCTTTGGCAAAGCCATAGCCAGGCATGTCGACGAGACGGAAGCTGGTTGGATCGCCAACCTCGAAATAGTTCAACTCCTGCGTGCGGCCCGGCGTTACAGAGGCACGCGCGATGGCCTTGCGCCCGGTCAAAGCATTGAGCAGCGTGCTCTTGCCGACATTGCTTCGCCCGCAAAAGGCGATCTCGGGGACAGTCGGATCGGGTAGAAATTTAAGCTGCGGCGCGGACAGCAGGAACTCGACCCGGCCCGAAAACAGGCGGGTGGCGGCGTCTTCGCGGTGCGCTTGCGCTTTTTCTTCTTCTTCCAACCAACCACCGTTCGCCCTGAGCCTGTCGAAGGGCCGTCCTTTCTATTGGACCGTCGCTCAAAAAGAAGAGCAGTGCTTCGACAGGCTCAGCACGAACGGACCTAGGTTAAGACCTTTAGGCCTTGCCCTTGGCGGCTTTCTCCGCCTTCTCTTTTTCGGCCTTCTGCGCCTGTTCTGCCTTTTCCTTCTCCGCCTGCGCGCGCAATTGCGGGTGCTTCGAATAGAGGTATTTCTGCTGCGCCAGTGTCAGCACGTTCGAGGTCACCCAGTAAAGGAGCAGACCCGCTGCGAACGGCGCCATGACAAACATCAGCACCCACGGCATGAAGTTGAAAATCATCTGCTGCGTCGGGTCGGTCGCGCTCGGGTTGAGCTTGAAGGTCAGCCACATCGTTATGCCGAGCAGCACCGCCAGCACGCCAATGCCGAGGAAGCCGGTGACTTCAAACGGGAGCAGCCCGAACAAATTGAGGATGGTCCAAGGGTCAGCGGCGGAGAGGTCCTTGATCCAGAAATCGATGAACGGCTTGTGCCGCATTTCAATCGACAGCATCAGCACCTTGTAGAGCGCAAAGAAAATCGGAATCTGGATCAACAGCGGCAGACAGCCGGCCAGCGGATTGACCTTCTCGTCCTTATACAGCTGCATGATCTCTTGCTGCTGCTTCTGCTTGTCGTCCTTGTAGCGCTCCTGAATCGCTTTCATTTTCGGCTGGACCGCTTTCATACCGGCCATGCTGGCGAATTGCTTTTGCGCAATCGGGAACAGCAGGCCGCGAATGATCAGCGTCAACAACATGATCGCGACGCCGAAATTGGTGACCAGATCATACAGGGTGATCAGCATCCACTGCATCGGTTTTTCCAGGAACCAGAACCAGCCCCAGGTGATCGCCGCGCCAAACTGGCCAATGCCGGTGTCCTCGTATTGATCGAGGACCGAACTCTCTTTCGCACCGGCGAACAGTTGGGTCGACTGGGTCAGGGTCTCGCCTGCGGGCAGCGTCACTGGTTCATAAAGAATTTCGCTGGTGTAGATTTTTTCGCCGCGCGCGCGGTAATCGACGCTGGCGGTTTCGCCTTCGGGAATCAAAGCTGCGAACCAGTATTGGTCGGTAAAGCCCACCCAGTCGGCCTTGCCGCTAACCGGCACGGTCTTTTCTTCGGTCAGGTCATAGCAGCTGCTCAGGCTCCAGCCGCATTCGTATGACACCGAGTAATCCGCCACGCCGTCTGCAGCGAGGATCGGACCGGTATGCGCAATCCACGTGCTCAGGCTGGCATTGGCGCTGGAACGGTTGATCAGCGCATAAGGCTGAATGATTGCAGCCGTTTCGGACGCGTTGGAAACTGTCTGCGTCGCCGCGATCATGAAGTTGTCATCGATTTCGAGTTTCACGGCGTAAGTGATGCCGTCCTCGCCCGTGCGGGTCAGAGTAACCGGCGTGTCCGGTGTCAGCTTGTCCCCGTCGGCGGTCCAAGGCGTATCGGCGGGCAGACGTTTACCGCCCGACAAAACACCGAACTCGGCAAAATACTGATCCTTGGTCCGCTCGGGCGCGAAGAGGCGGATCGGATCGCTATCCTTGTCGACCGTTTGGAAGTGGTCTTTCAAAGTGATGTCATCGATCCGGCCATTGGCGAGGTTGATCGAGCCGGCCAGACGCGGCGCATCGATCTCCACGCGGTTGGTGTCTTTCAGCGCCGCTTCAAGGTCGATTGGTCCAGCGGGAGCAGCGTCTGCACCACCAATCGTACCCGAGGCCGCCTGCGCACCGGACGCATCACCTGCAGCACCCGGAGTACCCGAAGAAGCGGCTGCGCCATCGGCGGTCTGTGCGCCTTGCTCGGTCTGAACCGAAGTTGCCGCTTCGGGGTAAAACCCCCGCATGGCGAAGTCCCACCCGAGGATCAGCAAGCCGGAAAGCGCGACGGCGAGCAGGAGATTGCGCGAATTGTCCAAGACGATAACCCTGTCGTGACTTAAAATCAGTGTGTTATATAGGCACTACACTCGCCAATGCCAGCGTCGCGCCTTTCCTTAGGGGACCGGATCATGTCCATGCCCACCCCAAGGGTGGCAGCGCCCTATACGCTTTATCGTCAACCATCCACCCTTGAGAGCACCATATTTTGAGAGCGCCTGAATCGCATATTCGCTGCAAGATGGAGCAAAACGGCAAGTGGGCGGCAAAATGCGCGACGGGCCCCATTGCCAAAAGCGCGCAATAGCGATGAAAATGTGCTTCATTTGGCGCCCGCCGGTCGCCTGTTTCCGCGTCGCGGACGCCGCCCACGCGCCGGATCGCCCTTGCCCTGATGCGCGCGGGCCAAGGCTTCGTCCAGTTCGCGCGCCATTGTGTGAAAGTCGCGCTCGATCCCGCCGTTGCGTCCGATCAGGACGTGGTCGTGGTCTGCGATTGCCTGTGTGGGCAAAGCCGCGCGCAGCAATTCGCGAAAGCGCCGCTTCATCCGGTTGCGAACCACCGCGTTGCCGATTTTCTTGGTCACAGTAACACCATAGCGCACACCCTCGCCGCCATTGGGCCGGGTCAACAACACGAACCCGGCGCGTGCGTTTCGCAAGCCCTTGTTCGCCGCGACAAAATCGGCGCGCTTGGTGAGAACCCGGATCATTGTGGTATGATAAAGCAAACGGGCTCCCATTGGGAGCCCGCGAGGCCTATGAGGCCAGGAGTCGCCCGCACCAACAAGCAGGTGCGCAGCAAAAGCAAATTTAGGCGGTGAGCTTCTTACGGCCTCGCGCGCGACGCGCCCGAACGACCTTGCGGCCACCGGTGGTTTTCTTACGCGCGAAAAAGCCGTGCCGGCGGGCGCGCACAAGGTTGCTGGGCTGAAAAGTCCGCTTCATATCGTCCTCGAATTACTGGTTCGGCGCGGCGTGGGGGCGATTATGTTACCCTTGACCACAACCTGAATTGGCAGCGCATAGCATACGCTTTGATCAGGCGCGCGCTGTTATGGGAAGGATAAAGGTGAGTCAAGCCGAACCGCGTCGCTGGCTGCGAGTTTGAGCGACGCGAGATCACCATATTCGATGCTTGGTTTCGCTGGAACGTCGACAAACAGCTGCGCCGCTTCGACCGCTATGCCAACTTCGGCCACCGGCAGCGCAAGCGGGGCAGCCTCTATGACCGCGATTGGCGCAGGCTGAGCGCGTTCAACCGAGAACCGACGCTCGGCCGGAATCTTGAGAGCAGGCTTGGTCCATTTGCGCATATCCTCCGCACCCAGCCAAAGCGCGCTCGAATGCGGCACCGAATTGGTCATTGCGTAGAACTCGCGGGCCCGCTCCTCGCTCATTCCCATTTCGACATAATAATCGCGATAAAGGCGGTTGGATGCATGCTCCGGGTCAAAATCGTCCGGTTCGCGCCCGAAATTGTCGAGCCACGAATGAACTGCGAATTCCGCGCCATCATCCATGGTGCGCTGCGTTCCCGCCAGAAACAGTTCCACCGCTCCAGAGCGCACAGAACCGCCATCTGGCACATGCGTGCGCAGGCCCGCTGCGCGGATCTGGCGGCCAACAGCCAGATTGGCGATGTCGTGCATCGTGCCGGGCGCTTCGATCATTTCGAGCACTTGAAGATGCGGAAAGTCGCGCAGCATCGCTTCGAAATGCGCCGGACTCGTCTGATCGGTCGAGCCGACCATCGCCGCGCGGGTTTTATCAAGCACGCGGAACGGGCCGTATTGCGCCCCCGGTTCCCGCGCACCCGTTGCAAGCTGTGACTGCACCTGCGGCGCCGCATACCGCGCTGTGCTGGACGCGGAGGGGCTGATTGCGGAAGCCGCAGGTGCAGAAACAGGCACCGCATCCGCTACCCGGACCCAGCGTTGTGCCGCAGGGTCCCATTCCTCGACCCAGCGTTCGACCCGTGGCTCGGGCGCGATCGTTCGGGTCGTCGAGTGGTCTTGCGCCGATGCCGCGCCGGAAACGAGTGCGAGCTGTAGCGCGGTAAGGAATAGGGCGATGAAGCGTGCCATGCAGGGACAAGTGCACCCTCCACTTCTTAAATTTTACAAAGTGATATACTTTCGAAATTCTTGCCAAAGGGGGGCTTGTGGCTCGACATTAGGTATAAACCCGGTAACTGTTGAACACCTTAGGGAAGTTTAGGCGGGGTTTTCGGGCATGGTCGCACTGGTCAGAACGGTGGCCTATCTCGGCCTCGAAGCGCGCCAGGTTGAAGTTCAGTGCCAGATCGCTTCGGGTCTTCCGCGGTTCACAATCGTCGGTTTGCCGGACAAAGCGGTCAGCGAAAGCCGCGAGCGGGTTCAGGCGGCGCTGGCGTCCATGGGTCTCGCGCTCCCGCCCAAACGGATCACGATCAATCTCTCGCCCGCTGACTTGCCCAAGGATGGCTCGCATTATGATCTGCCGATTGCGCTGGCGCTGCTCGCGGCGATGGGCGTCACCGATGCCGAGCAACTGGGTGATTGGCTCGCAGTCGGAGAACTGTCGCTTGATGGCCGAGTGGTGGCGACGCCCGGCGTGTTGATTGCAGCGCTTCATGCGAGCGAGATCGAAGCGGGGCTGATCTGCCCTGCCGCGCAAGGCTCCGAAGCGAAATGGGCGAGCGGGGTGCAGGTGCTCGCGCCCGCAGATCTGGTCAGCCTGCTGGGCCACCTTAAAGGCACTCAGGTCTTGCCCGATCCAGCGCGCGGGGACATCGCCGAACCAGCACCTGCGCCGGACCTAAAACAGGTGAAGGGTCAGGAGACAGCAAAACGCGCATTGGAAATTGCCGCAGCGGGTGGGCACAACCTGCTAATGATTGGGCCGCCTGGCTCGGGCAAGAGCCTGCTCGCCTCGTGCCTGCCGGGCATCCTGCCCGAACTCACCCCGACCGAAGCACTCGAAGTCTCGATGGTGCAATCCGTCGCGGGAATGTTGGATGACGGTCAGATCAGCCGCGCGCGCCCTTTCCGCGCCCCGCACCATTCCGCCAGCATGGCTGCGCTGACCGGCGGGGGTCTGAAAGTGCGACCCGGCGAAGTGAGCCTCGCGCATCTGGGCGTGCTTTTTCTCGATGAGCTGCCCGAATTTCAGCGTCCGGTGCTCGACTCCCTGCGCCAGCCGCTTGAGACTGGCCAAGTCGACGTCGCGCGCGCCAATGCGCATGTCAGTTTCCCTGCGCGGGTGCAGTTGATCGCAGCGATGAATCCGTGCCGGTGTGGCCATGCGGGCGAGCCGGGCCACACTTGCGCACGCGGACCGCGATGCGCCAGCGAGTATCAGGCGCGCTTGTCCGGCCCGTTGCTCGACCGGATCGATTGCCATGTCGAGGTGGGCGCGGTGTCTGCGATGGACCTTTCTTTGCCGCCGCCCATCGAGGGAAGCGAGGAAGTCGCCGCCCGGGTGTCAGCTGCGCGGGCGCGGTGCGAGGACCGCGGCGTGCGCTCCAATGCCGAGTTGGAGGGCGAGGCGCTGGAAACCTTCGCAGGACCGGACGAGGAAGGACGGGCGCTGCTGATGCGGGCTGCGGAAAAGCTGCGGCTTTCGGCGCGAGGCTACACGCGGATGCTCAGAGTGTCTCGCACAGTCGCCGATCTGGCAGGAGCGGAAATGGTGGGCCGCGCACATATCGCCGAGGCCCTGAGCTATCGGCAGTTTGTTGGGCGCTCGTGACTTTCTCACCCATCCATAGCAAATAGAGAGCGGTCGTAATCCGTCGATGAGGTGAAAGATGCCTGTACCCCTACCCGCTTATGCTGCACTCGCGATCGCTATTCTCGCCGAAGTGGTGGCTACATCCAGTCTCAAACTGTCTGACGGCTTTACGCAGCTCATCCCGACAGTGTTGTCGCTTTCATCTTATGCCGTCGCCTTCTATTTCCTCTCGGTCGCGCTCCAGGGAATTCCGATCGGAATAGCCTACGGCATTTGGTCAGCGGTCGGCGTTGTCGCAATCTCGGCGATCGGTTGGATTTCGTTCCATCAATCTCTTGATCTTGCTGCAATACTTGGCTTGAGTCTTATTGTTGCGGGGGTGCTCGTGATCCAGCTCTTCTCGAAGGCTGCGACATTACCGTCTTGATTACCGCTGGGGGCTAGCACGTGAGTTTTTGGGATACTCTTAATGCCAGCGGCGACGCGATCACCGCAATTGGCACTGTGGGCACCTTTGCGATAGCGTTCTTGGTCTACCGAGAAGCGCGGCGAATCCGAAAGACCGAGTGGATCCTGGATCAGAACGCCGCCTGGAATGCGATGAGCACTGAGATTGCGAAGCAAAGTTCGGAATGCAGGATAGGCGATATCTTATCGGGCGATCCGCACGACAGACAGCTCACCACTCAGGAAGAATATCTCCTGATGATGTTCCTGAACGTGGTGAACAGCGAGTACAACGCGCTGCGCGCCGGTGCGATTTCAACTCGCTGGGTGCTCCATTCTTTTGAAATGACCGCAGGCATTGTGTCGCAGAACCGGGAATGGTTGGTCGAATTCATGCAGAAATATGGCTATCAGACATCGTTCATCCGCGTGGTTGCGATTTTGCCGACGTGCAAAAACAATTTCAAAGCCCGCGCCAAAGTGGTGAAGCGCGAAATTCTCGCTTCATCGAAGTTCGGCCGGTTCATGGGGCCGACATTTCGTCACTGGCTGCGCAAGGATTACATCGACGACGTTATCCGCCCGCTATGTGATTGAAGGGTTTGCGGCATACTCGCGCACCACCTCAAGAAACGCGCCGCCCCAAGTCTCCAGCTTTTTCGCGCCCACGCCAGACAACTCGCCCATTTGCGCCAGTGTCTCGGGGCGCTCGCTTGCCATGGCGCGCAGGACGCTGTCGTGGAAAATCACATATGCAGGGACATTGTGCTCCTTGGCCAGTTCCTTGCGGCGCTCGCGCAGAGCATCAAACAGCGGGTCACCGACCGGATTGGTATCGGCACCGCGCCGGCCTCCTCGTTGACGCCGCTTCTTTTTGGCCGGTTCCGCGATCAGAACGGCCCGCTCGCCCTTGAGAACCGGACGGGCCTCACCGCCAAGCGCCAGCCCGCCATGCTCGGTTGTCCTCAGCATCTCGTGCGCCATCAAAGCCCGCATTACGGGGCGCAACAATGGCGCCTCCTCTTCACCCAGAATCCCGAAGACCGACAATTTGTCGTGCCCGCGCTGTTGTACGCGGTCATCCACGAGGCCCAGCAGCACTTTCTCGATATGGCCGATGCCAAAGCTCTGACCGGTGCGATAGACCGCGCTCAACAATTTGCGCGCGGCCTCGGTCACGTCGAGCACTTTGGGCGGAGCCTGACAATTGTCGCAATTGCCGCAGGTTTCAGCCGGATCTTCGCCAAAGTGCCGCAACAGGATCGCGCGGCGACAGGTCGGCGCCTCGACCAGCCCGGCCAGCGCGTTGAGCCGCGCCCGCTCGCTCGCCATGCGGTGTTCTTCGACATCACTCAGCCATTGATGTGCCCTCGCAAAATCAGCCGCGCCCCAGAACAGATGCGCTTCCGCAGGATCACCATCGCGCCCGGCGCGCCCGGTTTCCTGATAATAGGCTTCGAGTGATTTGGGCAGACCGGCATGGACCACAAAGCGCACGTCAGGCTTGTCGATGCCCATGCCGAACGCGATTGTCGCAACCATCACCATGTCCTCGGAGCGCACGAAGTCTGACTGTGCACGAGCGCGTTCTTCGGGCGCGAGGCCTGCATGATAGACACCGACAGGGCGGCCGGTTGCGGCAAGCTTGGCGGCGAGCTGTTCGGTACCCTTGCGGCTTTGCGCATATACGATCCCCGCCCCGGGCGTGCGCTCGACGAATTCGGCGATCTGTCTGGTGCTGCCCTCGCGCGCGGTGATGGCGTAATGGATATTGGGCCGGTCAAATCCGGCAACGATCATGCCTTCATCGGGAATGCCGAGCTGGTGCAGGATATCGCGGCGGGTGGTCTCGTCTGCCGTCGCGGTGAGCGCAAGGCGGGGGATATGCTCGAAAGCGTCGAGCAGTGGTCTTAATCCGCGATAGTCTGGCCGGAAATCGTGCCCCCATTCCGAGACGCAATGCGCTTCATCAATGGCGAACAGCGAAATTTCCGCGCCAGAAAGCAGGAAATGAAAGCCCGGCGTGGTCGCGCGCTCGGGAGCGACATAGAGCAGATCAAGTTCGCCAGCCCGCAGGCGCTGCGCGGTTTCGGCCTGGTCATAATCCGCCGATGTTAGCGATGCCGCGCGGATGCCCACTGCGCTCGCGGCGCGTATCTGATCATGCATGAGCGCAATAAGAGGGGAGATCACGATTGTGGTGCCCGGCTTTGCCAGCGCCGGGAGCTGATAGCACAGCGATTTACCCGCGCCCGTTGGCATAAGCGCCAAAGCGTGTTTGCCGCGCATGATACGCGACACCACCGCCTCTTGCTGTCCGCGAAAGCCGGAGAAACCGAACGTCTCGCGCAGAATGTCCTTTAGGTCTGGAATGACGGCAACGCTCATAGCATTGCTCTATCCAATCCATTCGGCGAGCACATCCGGAGCGCGCCGAAAAAAGCGAGTTATCCCGCAGCGGCTTTCTTTAATCCGTCCAATTCGACCACATCACCGGGCGTCAGCTTGGTGTTGCCTGGTTCCGCAATGGTTCCATCGGCGCGCTGGCCCAGCTTGGCGCGAGTGACCAGATAGAGATCGGAGTGGTCGAGAATGCGCCCGTCATGCGCCAGAATAGAGACCGGCCCAATCGGCAGGCGGTCTTTCTCGTCGACCAGCACAGGATCCTCGGACACAAATTCGCCGCCATATTTTTGGCCCCATTGGCGCAAAGCGATCATCGCAGGCAGCAAATCAAACCCCTTTTCGGTCAGACGATACTCGATCTTGCGGCGATCATCGGCGCACGGCTCGCGCTTCAGAATGCCGTGATCGACCAGTTTGGCGAGGCGATTGGAGAGAATATTGCGCGCAATTCCCAGCTCACTGAGGAATTCTTCGAAGTGTTTAAGCCCGTTGAAGCTCGCGCGCAGGATCATGAATGACCATCTTTCACCCATAACTTCAAGCGCTTGCGGCAATCCGCATTCGATAAGCTCGCGCAGTGGTTCTCTAATGTCGCCCATTTTCAGTCCTTCTCCAGCAACTGAACCGTAACGCCTTTCGGCATCAACGCAAAAATAATTTCAGTTTTTAGTTGCAACTAGAAACCTAATCACATAGGTAGTGATTCGCAACTGGTTTCGAAAAGAAACTTTGCACCGCACAAAAATGACGACACCAAAACCGAACCAAAAGGATCCTCCGCGATGACTCTCTCCCTCCCCCGCACCGGACGCTTCACCATCTTCGCCCTGGCGCTGGCCTATACCGGTCTGACCTTTGGCGCAGCCACCGCTCCGGTCACCGCTGCAAGCGGACCCTATTACAGCGCAACACTTGCGACTGCGGCTGATGACAACCGCGCTGTCGCAGGCGGCGTCGCGTGGGCGTGCAAAGGCACCAAGTGCGTTGCCAACAAGGGTTCGTCGCGCGCCACGCGCATCTGCCGCGGTCTTGCCCGTGAATTCGGCGAAATCACGAGCTTCACCGCCAATGGCAAAGAGCTTGAGGCGGACAAGCTGGCGAAGTGCAACGGCAAGTAAGGCGCAGGGCTAACCGGCCCTGAATCAATCCCCAAACCGTCCGACGACTCTCCTCCCGGACGGCCCCCAGACCCCTGGCGCAGTCTTTCCCTAGCTGCGCTGGGGGTTTTGATTTGGTTCAGCAAGTCAGGCCAGGAAACCGCTGCGAACCAACTGCGCCTCAAGCGCGACCGCATCGGTAAACAGGTGTGCATCCCAGCCGCGCGCTGCAGCGGCTTCGATATTGGCGGCGTTGTCGTCGGTGAAGAACAGTGCCCCGCCCGCGCGCCCGCTGCGCTTTTCGACAATCTGGTAGATGCGCGGAGCGGGCTTGGCGATGCGCTCCTCGCCCGACACGATGATATCCTCGAACAGGTCGAAAATCGCATGTTCGGCGCGGAATTGCTGGAACAGCTCGTCCCCGAAATTGGTCAGGCAGAACAGCGGCACGCCATTATCGTGCAGATGGTGAACCAGCGCGTGAACCCCCTCGACCGCATCCGGCGCGGTTTCATTGAAGCGCGCGGCATAGGCGGCGATGCGCAGCGCCTGATCGGGGAACTGCTCGATCCGCGCGGGCAGCATCTCGGCGAGCGTTGCGCCGCGATCATGCGCGAAGTGCCATTCCTCGGTCACGACATTTGAGAGGAACCATTCAAGCTCCGCCTCATCGTCGATCAGCTTGGCGAACAACGAGCGCAGGTGCCAGTGAAACAGCACCCGACCAACATCAAAGACAACCGCTTTTTTCATTCAGTCTGACCCTTAAATGGCTGCGGCCCGCGCTCCTTGTCGGAGGCGGGCCGCCACAAGCGCCCGGTTCAAACGGGCGCGATCAACGCTTGATTACCCCTGACGGGCTTTGAAGCGACGGTTGGTCTTGTTGATGACATAAGTGCGCCCACGACGGCGGATTACGCGGCAATCGCGGTGGCGGTTTTTCAGCGACTTAAGGCTGTTGCGGATCTTCATGACGGGTTCCTGCCAATAAAATAGGCACCGGAGGTGGTCTCCGATGCCGGAATTACAAGCGCGCCACTAAGCGGCAGCGGCTGATTCGTCAACCAATTTGGGATTTTCAATTACTGACCCCAACAGACCCGCACCGGTCATTCTGACGCGCGAATGTCCGACAGTTTGCGCTCCCACGCCAGCGCATGCTGAATGATAGCGTCGAGATCTGCGTGCTGAGGCTTCCATGGCAGGGTTTCGCGGATAAGCGACGGGTCCGAGATAAGTGATCCGGGATCGCCCGCGCGGCGCGGCTCCATCCGGCGCTCGATCGTACGATTGGTCACACG
>JBCCOF010000061.1:0-16871 GCA_039025455.1 Pseudomonadota bacterium
AGGTCGATAACCTTGATGCCGGTCACAAACTCGCCTTCGATCCCGATTGCCTTGTCCGCCGCCAGCATCAGGAAGGCGCCCATCGGATAGGCATGGCCTTCGCACAGGGTCACCACAGGGGAAGGGTGGCGCAGGATCGCCAGAATAGCGTCCTTGCCCGCTTGCAATTGCGCGGTGGCAATCTCAGGCCCCGCACCGAAACCCTTAAGGTCGAAACCGGCGGAGAAGATGCCTTTGCGTCCGCGGATCGCCACCGGCGCAAAATCGCCCGCGCATTCGGCCAGCTTCGCAACCAGAGCGTCGAGCTTTTCCTTGTTGAGTGCGTTCACCTTGCCATCATCCATGGTGATGATGTGCGCGCCGTTTTCGTTTGTGTGTGTAATCATGTGCCTCTCCCGTTTCCCCACGGTGTATCGCAGGGCGCAGCACGATCAATGGGCAAAATGCAGCGTCAACAACGCAAATTTGTTCAGAGGGTTGCCCCTTCAAAGCGAACGAGCACGTCATAGGCGCCCTTATCGGCAATTCCGGCAACTTTCACGCCGCTGCGAGTCCAAAAAGCGTGCTTCACGATTTCGGCCTGCTGCTCTATCCCGTAATCCTGAAAAGGCTGGCCTGGGATTAGGCTGTAATCGTATCGGCAGAAGGGATGCCGATTGAGGATCAAGTACCACCGACCACGGGTCTGCGTTTGCCAAACATGAGTAAGCTCGTGGATCAGGTGCCCCTGAAGCAGGAAGCCGGTCTTGGAGAAATCATCACAGTATGACGGGCCATCAGGGTGAAAATGCAGGTGCCCCTGCGGTGCCATCGTGATGTTGCGCGGTTGGAAGGGGAACCACTTGCGCCGCTTGATCTTTACCGCGCCATAATCAATCGCATTGCCGAACACCCCGCGCGCAAGCTCGACCTCGCCGGGCGTTAGCGAACGCTCACCTCCAACGGGGCAAGCAGGCACGAGTGATGCTGAAGCGTGTTGGATCAGGCCGTCGTTCAGCGCTCTTCCCCGGCAGCTTTGATCTCGGCTTCGAAATTGTGGGTGCGTGCACCGACTATTTTGAATGTCCCCTTGACCTTACCGCCGGGTTTCAGGTCCGCGGATGGTTCCATTACCATGATATGCGTGCCGCCCGGTTCGAAGGACTTTTCTTGTCCTGAAGCAAGCGCGACTGGCCCGGCTTCCTCCATCTCTGTGCCATCGCCCCATGGCATCGTGTTGTGCACGACGGCGCTGCCCGCACCCTCAATCTCGACCCCGCTTACGGCCACGCCGGTTTCGCCCGAATAAGCGATATCCATATAGATCGCCGCCGGATTTCCCTCCACCGGTGCAAGGACCATCCGTGCATTGCTCACGGTTAGGCCTTCAATAACGCCCTCTGTTTCCTGCTGGCCATAGGTCGAATTAGGCACTTCTTCCTCGCAAGCGCTCAGGACAAGCATCGCTGTTATCGCTGCCGCTGTTGCAAATTTCCGCATGTTCAACCCCTTGTCTGCCGTCGATTCCCGATCGGACGCCCATGTTTTAGCGAAGTACAAAACTAGAGCCGTCGATCTCTTGTGCCAAGCAAAACCACACCTATATCGCGATCATATTCGAGCCGTCGATGCACTTTGCCGACATATCAGGCCGCGGTCGTCCCACCGACTAACGCCTGACGGGGAGTGCGCGAAGGCGGTGTCCAACTAACATCAATGGATGGGGTACAAATGGGTAAAGTTATCGGAATCGACCTCGGGACCACGAACAGCTGCGTTGCTGTTATGGATGGAGGAAAACCTAAGGTCATCGAAAACTCGGAAGGCGCGCGCACCACGCCTTCGATTGTCGCTTTCACAAAAGACAGCGAGCGTCTGATCGGTCAGCCGGCAAAGCGCCAGGCAGTGACCAATCCTGACAACACTCTGTTTGCAATCAAGCGCCTTATCGGTCGCCGGTTTGATGACCCGCTGACCAAGAAGGATATCGAGCTGGTTCCCTACGACATCGTCAAAGGCAAGAATGGCGATGCGTGGGTTGAAGCCGGTGGTGAAGAATATTCGCCTTCGCAAATCAGCGCCTTCATTCTGCAAAAAATGAAAGAAACCGCTGAGAGCTATCTGGGTGAAACAGTCGAGCAAGCTGTGATCACGGTTCCGGCCTACTTCAACGACGCCCAGCGTCAGGCGACCAAAGATGCGGGTCAGATCGCGGGCCTTGAAGTGCTGCGCATCATCAACGAGCCGACTGCAGCGGCGCTTGCTTATGGTATGGACAAGACCGACGGCAAGACGATTGCCGTTTATGACCTTGGCGGCGGCACCTTCGACATCTCGATCCTCGAGATCGGCGATGGCGTGTTTGAAGTGAAGTCGACCAATGGCGACACGTTCTTGGGCGGCGAAGACTTTGACAACACAATCGTCGAATGGCTCGCGGACGAGTTTAACAAGAAAGAAAACATGGACCTGCGCGCGGACAAGCTCGCGCTCCAGCGTCTGAAAGAAGCGGCGGAGAAGGCCAAGATCGAGCTGTCGAGCTCGGCCACGACCGAAGTCAACCTGCCGTTCATCACTGCGCGCATGGAAGGCGGGGCCACCACTCCGCTGCACCTGGTTGAAACGATCAGCCGCGCCGATCTTGAAAGGATGGTCGGTGACCTAATCAAGCGGACGCTTGAACCGTGCAAGAAAGCACTCGCGGACGCTGGCGTGACCAAGGACGATATCGACGAAGTGATCCTTGTCGGCGGGATGACCCGCATGCCCAAGGTGCGCGAAGTGGTCGAAGGGTTCTTCGAAGCCAAACCGCACACCGGCGTGAACCCGGATGAAGTCGTCGCCATGGGTGCAGCCATTCAGGCGGGCGTGCTTCAGGGCGACGTTAAGGACGTGCTGCTGCTCGACGTGACGCCATTGTCGCTCGGGATCGAGACCCTAGGCGGCGTGTTCACCCGCATGATCGACCGCAACACAACGATCCCGACCAAGAAGACGCAAACTTACTCGACTGCGGAAGACAATCAGAACGCTGTGACGATCAAAGTCTTCCAGGGTGAGCGCGAAATGGCGGCAGACAACAAGCTGCTGGGCAATTTCGACCTTGTCGGCATTCCGCCCGCACCGCGCGGCGTTCCGCAGATCGAAGTGACCTTCGATATCGATGCAAACGGCATTGTGAGCGTTGCGGCGAAGGACAAGGGCACAGGCAAAGAACAGACCATCAAGATCCAGGCATCGGGTGGTTTGAACGACAGCGACATCGACCAGATGGTTCAGGATGCCGAGAAGTTTGCCGAGGAAGACAAGAAGCGCCGCGCTGCTGCCGAGGCACGCAACCAGGCTGACAGCCTTGTCCACGCAACCGAGAAGCAGCTCGAAGAGCATGGCGACAAGATCGACGCGGCAACCAAGACGGCAGTCGAGGAAGCGCTCGCGGAGACCAAGACCGCGCTTGAAGGCGATGACAGCGATGCCATCAACGCCAAATCGCAGGCCTTGACCGAGGCGGCCATGAAGATGGGTCAGCAGATCTACGAACAGGAGCAGGCAAACGCGGCTCCTGAAGGTGGCGACGCTGGCGCTGGCGACGAGACACCGTCGGAAGAAACGCCGCCGGAAGAAGACGTTGTCGACGCCGAGTTCTCAGAGGTCGACGAAGACAAGAAGGACTAATCCCCATCATGTG
The DNA here is from genome assembly GCA_039025455.1 of Pseudomonadota bacterium. Lineage (GTDB taxonomy): Bacteria > Pseudomonadota > Alphaproteobacteria > Sphingomonadales > Sphingomonadaceae > Erythrobacter. The sequence goes on from JBCCOF010000061.1 coordinate 3,668, forward strand.
CACCGATCGCTCGCTGACGACCCTATGCGGGTTGGCAGCGGCGCTCGGCCACGGGGAGTAAGTCATCATGGCTGCAACCAAGCTCGATTATTACCAGACGCTCGAAGTCTCCCGCGATGCCGATGGGGCAACGCTCAAGAGCGCCTATCGCAAGCTCGCAATGAAGTTTCACCCGGACCGCAATCCGGGTGACACCGAGGCGGAGGCGAAGTTCAAGGCCTGCAACGAGGCCTATGAGTGCCTGAAAGACCCGCAAAAGCGCGCGGCCTATGATCGCTACGGTCACGAGGCGTTTGTCCAAGGGATGAGCGGCGGTGGCGGCGGCGGCGGTTTTGGCGGCGGACCACAGGGTGACTTTGGCGATATCGGCGATATCTTCGAGACGATCTTCGGCGGAGCTTTTGGCGGCGGCGGTAGAGCGCGTCAGCAGAATCGCCGCGGTGCCGACCTGCGCTACGATATGCAGGTAACGCTTGAAGAAGCGTTTGACGGCAAGTCGACCGAGATCGAGATCGAAGTCTCGCAAAGCTGTGAGACATGCGATGGAACCGGCGCGACACCGGGTACGGGCGAGCGGCAGTGCAATCTGTGCCACGGTCGCGGGGCAGTGCGCGCGAAGCAAGGCCTGTTCGTGGTCGAGCGGCCGTGTCCAACCTGCGGCGGTCGCGGGGTGGTAATCGAAGACCCTTGTCAGGTCTGCCGCGGCGAAGGCCGCGAAGATCGCGTGCAATCGCTCGCGGTCGATATTCCGCCCGGTGTGGACACTGGCACGCGGATCAGGCTTTCGGGCAAAGGCGAAGCGGGCGCACGCGGGGCGCCTCCGGGCGACCTCTACATCTTCATCCACGTCGCGGAGCATGAAGTGTTTGAGCGCGAAGGAACGACATTGGCTGCACGCGTGCCCATTAGCTTCACCAAAGCGGCTCTGGGCGGCAGTGTCGATATTCCCGATCTCGATGGCAGCACCAACACTGTCGATATTCCCGTCGGTATCCAGTCGGGCAAGCAATTGCGTGTGCGCGGTGCCGGTATGCCGGTCTTGCAAGGGCGCGGGCGCGGTGATCTCGTGGTGGAGATTGCGGTGGAGACGCCGACCAAACTGAGCCGAAAGCAGAAAGAAATTCTCGAGCAGTTCCGCGAAACCGAGACAGGGGACGAGTGCCCCGAAAGCGGAAACTTCTTCAGCAAGCTAAAGGATGTGTTCGGCGGTTGATCCGGTTTGCGATCGGGTCGCACTCGACATAGCCGCGACGAGCATCTAGCTCTCCTGCCGGGACGGGAGAGACTATCATGACCAAATTCACTGCAACGGCTGCGGCTATGGCCGTTTCACTTGCTGCACCTATGGCTGTCGCCCCGGCGTCGGCTCAGAACACCATGGAAGATGTCGAGATCCGCACCGAGCAGATCGCGCCGGGTGTAGCAGTGCTGTTTGGCCGTGGCGGCAATATTGCGGTCGGCTATGGCGAGGATGCCACAGTCATGATCGACGATCAGTTCGCGCCGCTCTCGGCCAAAATCGAGGCAGCCGTGGCCGCTCTTGGCGCCAAGCCGGTCAAATATGTGGTGAACACGCATTGGCACTTCGATCACACTGGCGGAAACGAGAATTACGGCAAGACGGGCGCGACGATATTCGCGCATGACAATGTCCGGGTGCGGATGGCCTCTGGAGGGTCAATCTTTGGCAACACCATCGCGCCATCGCCCAAGGTCGCGCTGCCTGTGGTCACTTTTGAACAGGGACTGCGCTTTCATCTTAATGGCGACACGATCAACCTGATGTATCTGGGCGGTGGGCACACGGACGGTGATGCCGTGATCATCTGGGACGAAAAGAACATCGTTCATATGGGCGATCTCTACTTCAACAATTCCGGATATCCCTTCATCGACACCGATTCCGGCGGGGATGTTTTCAACGCAATGCGTTCGCTCGATCTAGTCATCGCAATGATCGACGATGACACCAAGGTCATTCCCGGACACGGACCGATGTCGAACAAGTCCGAACTGGTCGCCTATCGCGCGATGATCGGAGAAGCTGCATCATTGGTTCAGGCGCTGCACAAAGAAGGCCTGACGCTCGAGCAGGCCATCGCGGCAAAGCCACTGGCGAATTTCAATCGGAACGGCGGGGGTTTTATAACGCCAGATGCGTTTGTGACCGCAATCTGGACCAGCATCGAAAGCTGATCACTGCAATTCAATAAAAGCGCTGGTGGATTTCCGCCCGCACTTCTTCGAGCAATTGGCGGTCACAGCGGCCCGCTGACACTTCCTCGTCGATAATGGCGAGGAAGGCAGCGCGCTTGGCTTCGCGGATGGAATCGTCGGGCATTCCGCTTTCGAGTGTCGAGCTGACAAAATCGACCATCCGTTCGGCCCCGTGCAGGCGGCCCCACAAATAGTCATTCTCGCGATAGGCGCGGCTGAAAAATGCGCCGAAATTGTAGAATTCGATCCCGCGCAAAGAGGCGCTTGTGCCGCCTTCGCGGATCGAGCGGGCATCCTCCGGCGAGATGCGATCGACCTTCACCTGATTGTATTCGCTGATCCCGTCGCGCTGGAGCAGCGGCATCGTCGCAACATCGAAGAACGGGAAGCCGAGATATGTCAGCAGCATGCGGCGTTTGAGATTGCGCGGCATCTCTTCAAGCGCGGCCGAGAGCATCTCCTCTGCCTTCAGGTCGGTCGCAGGCAGCAAGCGGGTGTCCGCAAGGAAATCGAGCACAGCGGCAGGGTCGCTGAGCACATCGCGGGCGAGCGGCTTGAACGCATCACCGAGCAGCGCCGCATCATCCGCCGCAAAATACAGCGCGAGGATCTCGTAAATCTTGCCGCGAGCAACATCGAGCGCATCGTCGGGGATCTCGGGATCGACCTCCCAATCGCGCGAAAGCCTGCGCGCCAGCAATTGCAGCCGCCTGATGCGAAAGCCGATATCGTGCGTGCGGAAGAACGCGATGGCATCCTCGCTGGCGCCGCCATGATCGTCTCCGAGCTTTTCCAGACCGCGCGCGGCGATTTCCTGCCGAAGGACACTCGCAATCCTGCCCGTGTCGCTCGCGGTCAATTCGGGGATCGCGGCATGGGTGACACGGGCCAGCCGGTCGATAATCCCGCTCAGCTTTGTCTGCGCATAGGCATGAAAGGCATATCCGGCGCTCTCCGCCGCCGCCTGCTGTGCCTTGGCGCGCCAGATGCCGAGCCTCTTGGGCGTTGGGCTGTTGAGGAACAGGGTGCGCCCGAACAGCTTCTCCACCGCGCGGTCGATTTCGGGGCGCAGGCCGAGAACGATCTGGCGCAAGCGTTCGGCATCGCGCGATTGCTCTTCGATGCGCTCCAGATTGTCGCGGATGGGCTGTTCGCGCGGGATCGTCGAGAGCGAGCCGAAAATTGCGCTGAACCACCCGACCGGTTCCTTGGCGCTTTCTGCTATGGCGTTGGCGCGGTCGGGGCGAGGGTCGATATAGACGAAGCGGCGATCGACTTCGCGCTGGGCGGGGCGACTTGCCAAAGCGTTGAGCGCGGCCCCAAACGGGGCGTTCACCAGCACCGCGCCGTCGATCAGAGCGACTTCTGACAGTGTTCCATCGCGCACGCGGCCCGGCATGATCCGCGAGAGAAAACTCCCGCGCGAATCCCAATTGCGCCCTTCGAGCGCGGCGAGGCGGTCTATCTCGTTGAGCTCCAGCGGCGGGAAGGCTCCGGGAAAGCTCGCTGTCGCGCGCGCGGCCAAGACCAGCTCGAGCGGATCGCCCAGCCTGCCATTGCCCGTTTCCCCGACCTGATCGCTGAAACAGATAGGCATGCGATGCTCTGTTTCGTTGACTAAAGGCGGCGAGTTTAGCCGCAATGTCTCCAGATGCCCGCGAAAATCGGTCGCGGTCACGAACAAGTCCACGGGATGACCATCAGGAAGGAGCGGGGTGCCATCAGCTTGTTCTTCCATGCTGGTTAGCGCTTCATACAGCATGGCGGTGAAACGCGGCCCCGAGAACGGCGGGCTGAACCAGCGCCCACGAACGAGATTTGAGACCTTCTGCCGGACTTCTTTGCGGGTCTCGGGAGAGACGCTCTCGCTAACCGCATTGCCCGGACGGCTCAGAAACCACTCGGCGATGGGTTGCGCCCAGATCTTGGCATAGCGCCAAACGGGCTGCGCATCGGGATCGGTCAGTTCGCTGACATCGGCGTTTTCGAGCCAGAGATCGGTCAGTGGCTCAAGCGAATAGCCCGAATGGATTGCTTGCGCGAGGAACACGGCGTTGATGCCGCCAGCGCTCGCTCCTGTGAGTATATCGGGAAGCACGCGCAGGCGCAGCTTGTGATCCTGCTCAATGCTGGCAAGCAATTCGTAATAGACCCGCGCGACGCCCGATGGCGTCGGGGCATCCGGCGCGTGATAAGCCTGACTGGCCCGCGCGAGGTGCCAGACCTCTTTGGTGACGCCGTGCATATAGACCGCGAGGCTAACGCCGCCGTAACAGACCAGAGCAAGGCGCAATTCCTTTTGCCGCATGGGTGCAGTGTTGCCGTGGATAGCCGCGCAAGGCAATTGCGTTCCTCAAATGTTCTGGGTATTGCGAGCTTCATGGCAAAGCCGAAAAAGAAGTATGTGTGTCAGGCATGCGGCGCGATTTCGAGCCGGTGGCAGGGCCAATGCGCCGATTGTGGCGAGTGGAACACCATTGTCGAGGATGCGCCTGCGACGGTCTTCTCCCAGAAACACGACCTGTCGAGCGGGGGCAGGGCGCTGGAATTTGTGCCACTCAACAAGCCGACCGAATTGCCCGTTCGCAAGTCCACCGGGCTGGCCGAGTTTGATCGCGCTTTGGGCGGAGGTTTGGTGCCCGGTTCGGCGGTGCTGATGGGCGGCGATCCCGGTATCGGAAAATCGACCCTGCTGCTCCAGACTGCGGCAACGATTGCGCGGGGCGGGAACGATGTCGTCTATGTCAGCGGAGAGGAAGCCGCGGGTCAGGTGCGGCTGCGCGCGACGCGGCTGGGAATAGCCGATGCTCCGATCCGGCTCGCATCGGATACGTCGGTGCGCGATATTCTGACCACGTTGGGCAAGGGCGATCCGCCCGCTCTGCTGGTGATCGATTCGATCCAGACCATGCACTCTGACACAATTGAGGGCGCGCCGGGCACGGTCAGTCAGGTGCGTGGCTGCGCGCTCGAATTGATCCGATACGCCAAGGAGAACGGGACCGCGCTGGTGCTGGTCGGCCATGTGACTAAGGACGGCAATATAGCCGGGCCGCGCGTGCTGGAGCACATGGTGGATGTGGTGATGAGCTTTGAAGGCGAGCGCAGCCATCAATATCGCATACTGCGCGCGCTCAAGAACCGGTTTGGCGCGGTCGACGAAATTGGCGTCTTCGCAATGGCGACCGAAGGTTTGGAGGAAGTTTCCAACCCTTCGATGCTCTTCTTGTCCGGGCGCGATCAACCGCTTGCGGGCAGCTCTGTATTTCCCGCGCTCGAAGGGACACGGCCCGTGTTGGTCGAGATACAGGCGTTGATCGTACGGCTGCAATCGGGCGCAACGCCGCGCCGCGCTGTGGTGGGTTGGGACAATGGCAGGCTGGCAATGCTGCTGGCGGTTCTTGAATCGCGATGCGGGCTGAATTTCAGCTCTGCCGAGGTCTATCTCAACATTGCGGGCGGTTACCGGCTCAACGATCCGGCGGCTGATCTGGCTGTGGCGGCGGCACTGGTTTCGGCGCTGGCCGACAAGCCCCTACCGGACAAATCGGTGTTTTTCGGGGAAGTGTCGCTCGCGGGTGAAATCCGGCCGGTTGCCCATTCGGACCTGCGATTGCGCGAAGCCGCGAAGCTGGGTTTCTCGGCGGGCTACGGCCCGTCTGATGCAAAGACCGGACCGTCGAAGTTGAATTACCGTGGCTTAGGACAACTCGCCAATCTCGTTGACCAGGTGGTTGGCAACGCATAATTCCTACGTGTTATGACGGGCTTTGATTTCATCGTTCTGATCATTGTTGGAGTCGCGGCGGTCGGCGGGTTTATTCGCGGGTTGGTGCAGGAAGTGCTGTCGCTCTCGGCATGGATACTTGCGGCCTTCTCGGTTCATTATCTCCACGGCCCTCTGACAACGGCTCTGCTCGGCTTTTGGGATGCGCCCATAGCCACTCCAATTCTCGCTTTCGTGCTGCTGCTGCTCATTCCTTATGCCGCGATGAAGGTCATCGCTGGCAATGTGGGCGAAGCGTCCCGCAATTCGATCCTTGGCCCGATTGACCGCGTGCTGGGCTTTGGCTTCGGCGCGGTAAAAGGCGCTTTGATCATGGTCTTTGCGTTTTCCGTTCTGGCGCTCGGGTTTGATTCGGTCTGGGGCTACAAGGGTCGGCCCGTCTGGATCACCAGTGCGCGCACTTATCCCGCAGCCGACGCGTTTTCGCGGCAATTGGTTACCTTGGTGGCCGACCGGCGCGAGGTTTTGCGCGATCAGTCCGAGGCTCAAGACGCTGCGGATGCGCAAGCCGAATGAATGCGAGCGCGGGTGTGAGCACCACCAAACTGTACACGCCCCGCATGCTTGGGCTTTCCGCAGACCTGGCCCATTACCCGCTGTGCGACGAACTGACCCATTGCGCCGAAGCCCGCTCGCGCACCTGCGGAAGCACCATTGAAATCGGTTTTGCGCTCGATGCCTCGGGTGCGGTTGCTGATATTGGCATGCAAGTGAGCGCCTGCGCCGTTGGCCAAAGCTCGGCTGCCATTCTCGCTCGCCATGTGGCAGGTAAACTCCCTGTCGAGATTGATGCCACACGCACGGCGATCATGGCGTGGCTGGAGGGCGAGGCCCCGCTGCCCGATTGGCCAGAATTTGACGCGCTCGCCCCCGCTCGCGATCATCCGGGGCGACATGGCGCGTTGCTCCTGCCGTGGAATGCCGCAAGCGAAGCGCTTTCATCCCCGGCAAGCAACGGCTAGGACACCACACAACTAAATTTGTGAGCCTGCATATCGGGCCAAATACTGGGGTAATATGACAGCAACAGCAGGGACCGAAGCGAGCGCGCTCGCCGACCGAGAGCCGACAGCCAAGGAAATTCGCCTCGTCGTCGGTGCGTCTAGCGCGGGCACGATATTCGAGTGGTACGATTTCTTCATTTACGGCACGCTGGCGCTGATTCTGAAAGACGCGTTCTACGATGTAGACGATCCTACTTTGGGTCTCTTGCTCGTTTGGTCCACATTTGCGGTCGGCTTTGCCTTCCGTCCTATCGGAGCGATCCTGTTCGGGTTTCTCGGCGACAAGCTGGGCCGAAAATACACCTTTCTCGTCACCGTTACTTTGATGGGAATAGCGACCGCTGGCGTCGGGATGATCCCGACCGTTGACCAGCTGGAAGCGAGTTATGGTCCCGCCTATGTCGTGATCGCTCCGATTGTCGTGATCTTCCTGCGCATCCTTCAGGGGCTCGCGTTGGGCGGTGAATATGGCGGGGCCGCGATCTATGTCGCCGAACATGCGCCGCCGGACAAGCGCGGGTTCTACACGAGCTTTATTCAGGCGAGCGTTGTGGGCGGTTTCGTCCTGTCGATCATCGTCGTGATGCTGTGCCGTCTCATTATTCCTGAGCAGGCGTTCGCCGATTGGGGCTGGCGCGTGCCGTTCCTGCTTTCGATCCTGCTGCTCGCCATTTCGCTGTGGATGCGGTTCAAGCTGTCCGAAAGCCCGGTGTTTAAGGCAATGAAGGAAGCGGGTGAAACCGCGGGCAATCCCTTCGTCGAGAGCTTCACTTACCCCGGTAACAAGAAGCGCATTTTCGTCGCATTGTTCGGGGTCGCGGGGATCCTGACGACGATCTGGTACACCGCATTTTTCTCAAGCCTGTCTTTCCTGAAAGGCTATATGCGGCTTGATGAATTGACGGTCGAGATCATGCTGCTGATCGCTGGCGGCCTTTCGATGACATTCTACATCATTGTCGGAAAATGGTCGGACCGGATTGGGCGCAAGAGGCCGATCATCATTGGCGCTTTTGCCACGCTTGCGCTGTTGTTCCCGCTGTTCTGGATGATGGGCAGCCTTGCCAATCCCGGACTTGCTGCGGCAGCCGAACGGAATCCGGTTGTCGTAAGTGGTCAGGAGTGTGTGACCGACCCGTTTGCCGAATTGTTCGATCGCGAGCAGACCGATTGCGGTAAGGTGCTGGGCAGTCTTACGGCCAGCGGCGTGTCCTACACTGTCGAGCCGGGGGACACACTTGGCGTGAGTGTCGGCGGCGAGGCCGTGACGCTTGATCCGGAGTGGGTGAATAATCCGCCTGCTCTTACAGAAGGTCTCCAAGCCGCGCTGACGCCGTTCGGTTTCGACTTCACGCGGCAGGTGCCTCCGCTGATCAATATCATCGGGATTATCGCAGCGCTGCTTGGCTTCGGCATGCTGTCTGCGCTTACCTATGGTTCAGTGGCGGCGTTGCTCTCTGAGATGTTCCCGGCGCGTATCCGCTATTCCTCGATGTCGATCCCATATCATATCGGTGCGGGCTATCTCGGCGGGTTCTTGCCGCTTATCTCTGGCATCATCGTGGCGAGCACCGGGAATATTTATTCCGGCCTGTGGTACACCTGGATTGTGGTGGCGATCGGCGTCGTGGTCGCGTGGTGGGGCCTCAAAGACGGACCGCCGCGAGACTTCTCCGATGAGCACTCCTGAGCCACCGCCGCCAACACTAAGGCTGACGGTTGACGGGGAAGCGCTTGCGGCAAATTGGCGCGCGCTCGATGCTATGTCCGGGCGAGCCGATGCGGGCGCTGCGGTCAAAGCGGATTGCTACGGGCTTGGAATGGACACCTGTATTCCGGTATTGCGCGACGCGGGCGCGCGGCAGTTCTTTGTCGCGCATTGGAGCGAGGTTGCGGCGGTCGCTGCGCATGTGCCCGCAGAGCAGATTGCGGTGCTTCACGGTCCGCTCAACAGCGCCGAGGCAGACTATGCGCGCTCAGTCGGCTGTGTGCCGGTGATCAATTCAGTGGCTCAGGCCGAAATCTGGAATTCGAGCGGTGGCGGGGCGTGTCATCTGATGGTCGACACAGGCATGAACCGGCTAGGGGTCTCCCTCCAAGAGCTAAATCATGCAGAAATAAAGGCGCTCAAAGTGGATGCGCTTATGTCACATCTTGCGTGCGCGGATGAGGACAGCCCGCACAATGCACGGCAATTGGCGGCGTTTCGCGACGCTGCGCCTATGGTGGAACATGCACGGTTAAGTCTTGCGAACAGCGCCGGCATTGGGCTGGGAGGCGATTACGCCTTCGATCTCACACGGCCCGGACTGTCGCTCTATGGCGGAGTGCCGAGGCCCGAGCTTGCGGAACACATTAGACAGGTCGCGCATCTCGAAGCGGCCATTATCCAATGCCGCGATCTCATCGCAGGCGACACGGTAGGCTACAACGCGACTTTTACTGCACCTGGGCCCATGCGGGTCGCCACCGTTTCGCTTGGCTATGCGGATGGCTTTTTGCGCAGTTGGGGCGGTGTCGGTGCCTTGCGATACGGCGATGCGGTGCTGCCATTGCTTGGCCGAGTCTCGATGGACATGGTCATCGTCGATCTCGCAGCTGCACCCAAATTGCGCGAAGGTGACTGGCTTTCTGTGCCATATTCTCTGCCAATTGCTGCGCAGCAAAGCACTCTAACTCAATACGAATTGCTCACAGTTCTTGGTCAGCGCCTGCGCAGTTAATACAGCGATATTGCACCGCACATTGTGCAGGTGCTAAGAGCATAGGTCTAACTGGGATATTAGACATGACCAAGAAAACCAAAACGGCGCAATCGACCTCTGCCGTTGGCGTAACGATCATCAAGAAATACGCCAATCGCAGGCTCTACAACACCAGCTCATCGAGCTACATCACTCTCGACGACCTCGCCGCCATGGTGCGCGAGAATGTCGAGTTTCAGGTGCTTGATGCCAAGTCGGGCGATGACATTACCCATTCGATCCTGACCCAGATCATCATGGATGAAGAGGCCAATGGCGGTCAGATGCTGCCGGTCAGCTTCCTGCGCCAGCTGATCGGGATGTACGGCAATTCGATGCAGGCGATGATGCCAAGCTATCTCGAAGCGAGCATGGCCAATTTCCGTGACAATCAGGCAAAGGTTCGCGAGGCCTTTGAAAGCGGACTGAGCAGCGGGCCTATTGCGGCCATTCATGAGACCAATATGGCGATGATGCGCGCGGCGGCCGACACACTGATTCCGGGCAATCGGAAGCGTGCGGAAAAAGCGGCCAGCGAAGGCACCGGTTCGAAGGCCGAGATCGACACGCTCAAGGAACAGATGGCCGAGATGCAAAAGAAGCTGGACGCGCTCGACAAATAAGGCGAGTGGACGGGCGCTGATCCAACTTTCGCGCTAGCAGGAAATTACACGTGTCCAACATTCGCCACGCCTTGAACGTCAAACGCGCTGACGACTTTGCCAGATGGTATCAGGAGGTGATCTCCGCCGCTGACATGGCCGAGGAATCGGGCGTGCGCGGCTGCATGGTGATCAAGCCATGGGGCTATGGCATCTGGGAGCGGATCCAGCGTCTGATGGACGACCGGATCAAGGCTGCCGGGGTCCAGAACACCTATTTCCCGATCTTCATCCCGCTGGCCAATTTCGAGCGTGAGGCAAGCCATGTCGAAGGCTTTGCCAAGGAGATGGCGGTTGTCACACACCACCGCCTTATCGCCGATGACAAAGGCGGGTTGATCCCCGACCCCGAGGCCAAACTCGAAGAGCCTTTGGTTGTTCGTCCGACGTCTGAAACGATCATTGGCGATGCGATGGCGCGCTGGGTTCAGAGCTGGCGCGATCTTCCGCTGATGCTCAACCAATGGGGCAATGTCGTGCGCTGGGAAATGCGCACGCGAATGTTCCTGCGCACCAGCGAGTTTCTTTGGCAGGAAGGGCACACAGCCCACGCCACCCGTGAAGACGCTCTGGAAGAAACGCACCGCGCGCTCGAAATGTACCGCGCCTGTGCCGAGGAAGACATGGCTCTGCCAGTGATCGCTGGCGAGAAGCCCGAGAATGAACGTTTCCCGGGCGCCGACGAGACTTGGTCGATCGAAGCGATGATGCAGGATGGCAAGGCGCTGCAAGCGGGCACGTCGCACTATCTCGGCACCAACTTCGCAGAGGCGGCGGGCATCACCTATCAGGATCGCGAAGGCACGCAGCAGCATTGCCACACGACAAGCTGGGGCGTTTCGACACGCATGGTCGGCGGTGTGATCATGGTTCACGGCGATGATGACGGGTTGCAGGTGCCGCCGCGCATCGCACCGCACCAGATCATCATCCTGCCGATGCTGCGCGACAAGCCGGAGGACGAAGCGCTGCTCGCCTATTGCGAGGAAGTGCGCGCGTCATTGGCGGCCCAGAGCGCTTTGGGTGAGCCGATCCGCGTGATGCTCGACAAGACACCGGGCAAGGCTTCGGCCAAGCGATGGGATTGGGTGCGTAAAGGCGCTCCGATCATTCTCGAAGTGGGTGGTCGCGATATGGAAGGCGGCAAGGTTGCAGTCCTGCGGCGCAATGCGCTTTGGAATGCGGACAATGGCAAGCCCAACTTTGCCTACACTCCGCGCGATGAATTCGCTGCGGGAGCCGCGGCAATGCTGGAAGAAATCCAAGCCGGGCTGTTCGCAACAGCCGCCGAGCGCCGCGATGCGAACATCACACGCGGTGTCACCGATTGGGCCGAGGTCGCCGCGCATTTCGACGATGCCAAGCAATATCCGGGCTGGGTCGAGGTTGAGTGGTCCAAGCCAACCGGCGAGGCGCTCGAAAAAGTGGTCGAGCAATTGAAGGCGCACAAGCTGACCATCCGCAATGTCCCGCGCGACAGCGAACCGGCGTCGGGCAAATGCATCTTCACCGGCGAACCGGCCACAGAGCGGGTTTTGGTCGCGCGCGCTTATTGAGCTTGCGTGCGCGCAGTGGTCAGGCCAGACGTAGGCTATGATCAGAAGCTGCTTTGCAATCGCCCTTGTCCTTGCTGCGCCCGCAGCGGCTCGCTCAATCACCGCAGAAGAGCTCGTGGAATGGGAAGACCATTTGGCGGAGCAGGTCTCTGAAGAGCGCCTGCGCGCCGATATGGACACGATTGTCGCGTTCGGAACGCGCCACACGCTTTCCAGCCAGACCGACCCGGAGCGCGGCATAGGCGCAGCGGTGAATTGGGCGCTCGACGAGTTTCGCCGGATTGGATCGAAGTGCGGCGATTGCCTCGAAGTGGTTTCCCCCGGCCGCATCGTCACCGGTGACCGCATTCCCGAGCCAACCTTGGTCCGCAACGCGGTCGCCATACAGCGCGGAACCAAGCGCCCGGACGAGGTCACCCTTGTGCTGGCGCATTATGACAGTCGGGTTAGCAGCGTGATGAACTCCGAAGCCGATGCACCGGGCGCGAATGATGATGGGTCTGGCAGCGTCATGATCCTCGAAGCGGCGCGGATTCTTTCGCAGCGCGAGCACGATTCCACGATCATCTATGCTCTGCTGACGGGGGAGGAGCAGGGCCTGTTTGGCGCTCGCATTCTGGCCGATTGGGTCGAAGAACAGGGCATGACGGTCAAGGCGGTGCTCAACAACGATATGATCGGCAATTCGTGCGGATCGGACGGTTTTTGTGATGCGGAGAATGTGCGGGTCTTCTCAGAGGGACTGCGCGCGGATTCAACGCCGCGTCTGCGCGCGCAACAGCGTCGTTTCGGGGGCGAGAACGATTCCCCTGGACGCAATCTCTCGCGCTGGCTCGGCGAACTTGCGAAGGCCAATCCGGATGGAATGCAGGTGCGGCAGATCTGGCGGACAGACCGTATGGGGCGGGGCGGTGACCAGATTCCGTTCCTCAACAAGGGCTACCCCGCTGTCCGCATCACCGTGGCGGTGGAAGACTATGAACACCAGCATCAGGACCTGCGCACCGAAGATGGGGTGAAATATGGCGACACCATCGATGAGCTCGATTTTGACTATCTCACCCGTGCCACACAGCTGAATGTGCGCGCGCTGCACAACCTCGCCATGGCTCCGATGCCGCCGGCCATGACCGCAGATGGCGCTGTGCGAACTGATACCGAGTTGAAATGGAACTACACCGAGGGCGCCACGCACTTTCGGTATTTTGATCGAAGAACCGACGAATCCTATTGG
>JBCCOF010000062.1:0-16869 GCA_039025455.1 Pseudomonadota bacterium
GCGGGCCCCCCCGCCCCCCCGCTTCCTCGCTCATGCGACCTGAAGGTCGCGTCGCTGCGGGCACCCGGTCGGGCTTGCGGCCGCTTTGCGACCGAGGCACATAAGAATAGAGAGTCTATTCAAGGCCGCTCGGAGCATTCCGGGCGGCCTTTTTTCTATCCCGTTCTCATCCCGCGCGCGAATAGGCTTCGGTCATCCAGCCGCGCACCTCGTCATCAAAATCGGCCGCGCTTTCGAGCCGCACGCGGTGGGAGCACATGGCGTCGTAGCTCTCAAGCCGCCCCACCGGATCATCACCTTTCAGCGCAAGGCCCAGATCAACCCGCGTCTTGGTCGCAGGGGTAATCAGCGCGAATTGCTTTGCGCGACGCAGGCTCACGCTGGTCTTCTTGGGCGCTATCTCGAGATCGCTCCCTAGCCCTTTTGCAAATTCGACAATCGCATCATGGATCGGCTTGAGACCGGCCTTCGCGCCCGAATATTGATCCGCCACCGGGTCCGCTGGCGCTCCGCTCTCAAGCGCCTTGCTCGCGATCAGATTGGCAAAGCCATGCGTGACACCGTGCTCGCCCTTCAAGAATTTCATAATTTGACCGTGCTTCTCGAAGCCTTCCTTTGCGATCAGCGCCAGCCAATCGGCCATCGGCCTCCCGGTCTTTTCCGGCACATTGGCCAGCATCGTTTCAAGCTGCTTGTCGACAGTGCTCATATGAATGTCCTCCCAAAGCGGCTCTAACTTCAGCGCAAAGGGCGGGCAAGCGCATCGCTCACCCGCCCTCTTCCGGCGCAATCCATGCCTTGCTTATCGCGCGCCGATCCGCACAACCTCCCCGTCAAATGTCGGCAGCGACATCACAAACGGGTCAGTCGGATAGCCCAGCGCTTGCTCTTCGAGCATGCCGACAGCGATTTCCTCGCCCATCCGCACACTGTCGAAATAGTCGCTGAAATAGTGGACGCCCGCCATATTGCGCCCAATCGAGATATTGGCGGCAAGCTTGTTGAGTTCACCCTCAAGCGTGAGCGGGCACTTGATCTCGACCGTGTCCAGGTCTTGGCCGTCATTGATTGTGATGACCTTGATGAACTTGGGCGTCACCCCTGATGCCTTGATTTGGGCATCGGTGAAAAAGCCGATCCTGCCGCCCAAATCCGCCAACATGGCAGAGGTGTCGAAGAACGCCTTAAGCACAGTAACACAGGCTCCAGCCACTGTGGCATGCCCTGCTCCATAGGCGGGATGCATGGGTGACCCTTCTGCAAAGGCCATCGGCAATAGAGCGGTGCTCGCCGGATTTTGTGAAGGTGGAAGCCCTGCATTGTGGGCCTTGATCTCGGCAATCGTCGATTTCAACTTCTTGCGCATATCGGTGAAGTCCGTGCAGGCCCCGCGATGCGCCTTTTCGATTTCCTTGGCCCGCTCCATCCGGGCTGCGAGAACTTCGGGGCGCAGTCGGATATGGGTGTTGAACTTCTGGAACCGCACCGCCTTGAGCGCGCGCGTCGCCACTTCGGTCACCAATGTCAGAATGTGTGGCCCACCATAGAGCGCAAAGCCGCCTGCATTGGTCATCTTCATGCTGCCATTGGCCGCATTGGTCAAAACATTGAAACTGACGGGTCCCGAAAGGTTGTCGAAGGCAGGGTCGAATGGAGCCCGAAAGCCCGATCCGCCATTCTCGAGCAGGAACAGGCACGCATTGAGATAGGCCTGATACAGCGCGTCGAAATGCACATAGGTCGCAAGGTCGCGCGGCGTGTGAATGAATCGCCGGGGTTGTCCGGCAAACGCCTGCCCACCTTGCGTCCCGTTCGTTTGGTTGACGTTAAATCCCTGCTGCACAGCCAACCAGTCATCCCAATCGACCATGTAATCGTCACCCTTCGGAGCCATCGGAACGCGTTGATCAACTGATTGCGCGCCATAGACGACGAAACCGTCGAGAGGACCCCGGTCGCTGGTGCGGTCAGCATTGCCCATCAGCATGAGTGATGAGACATAGGGTCCTTCTGCTGCTCCGGGGGAGGCCCCTCTAAAGACCGTTTGCTGGTCGAGCATCCCGGACGCTCCGACCGTGCGCGGCCGGCCTGCGAATTCACAGCATTTCTTGGCATCCTTGATGTAGCTCATCGCATTGAGGCGTTTGATGCTGCCAGACAGATCGGGGGCCGCGCCGTGCGCGTCAAATTGCTCGAACGGAACATCGCGCACCAGAGCCAGCTCATACACCTCGGCCATTTCAAAGGTCAGTTCATCGCTGCCAAGAGGCGGAGCAGGCGGCATTGTCACGGCTTGCGCATCGGGGCCTTCGAGGTCGAAAACCACGCCAGCAGTGGGAGCCTCCCACATTCTGCGGTCTTGTCCCTTCGGTGGCGTCGGCACCGGCACCCGGGTCGTGAACGGTTCGATCACACCATTGTCGATTGCCTGACGAAACGCCTCGAAGTGGCTTTTGTTCTTAATGAGGCCCGTAGTATCGTCATGGTCGAGCCCTTTGGTGAAGCTCATTGCATATTGAACTGAGGCGTATTTCTGTTCGTCGCCATTGGCTTTGTGCTGTGGATGCTCGCGGCCAAAGGCCAGTTCGGCGGCATCATTTCTAAACCGTTTTG
This sequence comes from Pseudomonadota bacterium, assembly GCA_039025455.1. Classification (GTDB taxonomy): domain Bacteria; phylum Pseudomonadota; class Alphaproteobacteria; order Sphingomonadales; family Sphingomonadaceae; genus Erythrobacter. Next base: position 2,614 of record JBCCOF010000062.1, read on the forward strand.
CTTCCAAACGCCGATCGTTGTTCATCGAACTCTCCTTAGCTAAATAAAGTTAAACACCGGGCATAATTTGATATTTCATCGTCAATACTTGGTATTCTATCATTTTTGGGCAGATAATTCTCATCGGATTCTCAAAACATGATCGAATTCGAGACAATCGGAGTGCCGCATCCGACAAAGCGACTTTAGACGGCGAAGAATAGCCCGGCTGTGACGACCGTCACACGCAACAAGTGCTTTTGTTCTGCCCGAAGAATCGCTTTCCGCGCGGCCTCTTCAGGGCAACAGCGCATTCCATTTTCCTACTCGCCAACATTATGCCAACTAACCGGGCCTCGAATTCTTCCCCGTCCCCCCAAAGGAGCATGAGGTCCCCCGATGAACACTCCGAAGAACACCTTTCCCAACCGCAAACCGATTTTCGATACGGTGCGCTCGATCCTGAAACGCGCACTTGCCCAGCCCGAGGTCGACCGGATCGACACTGTTCTTGATGGTGAGCCTGATCCTGGCCACACCGCCGCGACGCCCAGCGATCCGCGCGTCAAGGGAGGCGACGCAGGAACGCCAAAGGCCGTCGGCGCAGCGGGCATCACGCTTATTAAAGAGTTCGAAGGCTGCGCCCGGTTGCGTCGCGATGGCAAGGTAGAGGCCTATCCCGATCCGGGTACGGGCGGTGATCCCTGGACAATTGGCTGGGGTGCGACTGGCCCCGGCCTGAAAAAAGGCGAACGGATCGGTCCCGGCACGGTCTGGACTCAGGCACAATGCGATGCGCGCTTGGCGAAAGACCTGAAGCGCTACGCCGCCGGTGTTTCTCGCGCGATTGGCGACACGCCGACCACACAGGCGCAGTTCGACGCTCTGGTCAGCTTCCACTACAACACCGGCGCTATTGGCCGGGCCACTTTGACCAAAAAGCACAAGGCCGGCGATTATGACGGGGCCGCGCGCGAATTTGCCCGCTGGAACAAAGCCGGTGGGCGCGTGCTAAAAGGGTTGGTACGGCGACGGGCGGCGGAGACCGAATTGTACAAGAGTTGAGTCAACTGCTGCAAAAAACGGCTGCGCAGCAGCCGCAAGCCCGACCGGGCGCCCGCAGCGACGCGACCTTTAGGTCGCATGAGCGAGGATTTTGCATAGCGGATGCGATGCGGACAACCAACCCTCAATAATCCCGCGAGATCTCCGCGAGCACGCTGTCGCGCCCGATGGTCGAGACAGTGCCAAGTAAGGTCAGCCAACGCGTCACCCGGTATTCCAGCCGGGTGGCGCTGTAGCCCTGACCATCGGATATCAGCTCGATATAGGCACGGTTGCCCAAATATTTGCCAACCGCCACGCCTGTGCTCTGGCCCGTGGTTGGATCGGCAGCGACTATGCGCAGTTGATCCAGCCCGATGCTTCGTCGCAAGTCTCCGATAGGGTCCAATCCTGAGCCGCCTTGAAGCGCGGTCAGAGCCGCACCCAATTGCACCGCATCGGTCGCTGACAAGGTCGTCACCGACCCACCAAACAACAGCCGCGACAGGATTTCCTCCTCGGGCAGCCCTTGCGCAGAGGACAGCGCGATGCGCGGTGCCTGCGAGCGACCGGTGATGCTGATGGCGACATCGGTGCCGTTGCGCGACGCTTCGGCGGTGATGTCGAGGCGCGGGTCAATCGGCTGGTTCGCATCGAAGTTGATCCGCCCTCGCGTCATCGCAAAGCGCGCTCCGCCAAAGGTGTAGGTGCCCCTCACCAGCCGCGCAGAGCCACCAAGGCGTGGATCAAGAACCGTCCCGCGCAGCTTCACATCGGCCGCCCATTCGCTGTTCAATCCGAGCCCATCTACCTCGAAATTCCCCGGCGCCTTCACGTTCACAAGGTAACGCCAGCTTCCATTGCTCGTGTTCCTTGCCGTGGCGCCGTTCCCACGAGGCGACTCGCGTGTCGCAATGCGAGGCAAGCCCAATTGCGTTGCGGCGATGCCCAGTTCCCAGCTTCCCCGATCGAGTGTGACACGTCCGGCGATGGAGCCACCGATCCCATTCGACACGATCCGCAAAGGCCCGGTCAGCGTCGCATCAAGACCGGCGGCGTCCAGTATGCGCGCATTGCGGACCGCTGCGCGCAGATCGAGTTTCGGCCCGCGTGTCTCGCTGATCCCGGCAAGGTCAACCGTGCCGCTGCCGCTGATCGAACCGCCGCCGCGCGTTGTTCCGGAAAAGCGGGTGAGGTTCAGCTTCGAACCGGCGAACCTGCCGCGCGCTTTGATGCCGGAGATATCGCTGCCGGTGATCGCGCTCTGCAACCGCAAATTGTCACTCGCCAAACTGCCCGACAGGCGCGGATTGATAAGGGTGCCGGTCGCCCGTGCATTCACTGTCACCGGTCCGGTGAGGTCGAATGTATCAAGCGCCAGCAGCCGCCAGAGAGCCTCGGCGCTGCCACCATAGGTTAGCTTGGCGTTGAGCTTTCCGCGCCTGATCCGCTCGACCAGATCGCTGCCACCGCCAAGCTCGCTGATCCGCGCGTCGATACGCCCGAGCTTGCGGCCATCATCGGAAATGCGCGCCGCCGCGCTCAAACGGTTGGCGGTGAGATCGAGCACGGCGGTGATGTCGGTCGGCTGCGAGGAGAGGATCAGGCCAGCGCGCCGGAAATTGTCGATCTTGATTCGGGCATCGCCGGTCGGAGCCGCATTGCCGCGCTGGCGAAAACTCACATCCCCGGAAAGTTGCCCACCAAGCGCCAGTTCGCCTACCGCCAGATCGGCCAAGCGCAGCGGCATTCGCGCGAGCTTCGCATCGATCACGGTCTCGTTCCCGAACAGCTCACCTTCGAAAATGGTGTAGCCGCGCCCATAGCTTACCTGGGTCTTGGCAAGGCGATAACCACCCGCGTCGAGAGGTGTCAGCACCGCGCGGCGCGGCATTCTGATCCGCCGCCCGGCATAGTTGCCGTCGGCGAGTACCGTGATCCGCTTGGGCCTCAGATCGCTTTCAAATTTGAGCGAGAACCGGTCTGTGCGTCGGCCCGCAATGGTGCCGCGAACCGTCCCTTTCTTGTCTTCAACCGCCGCCTTGGCCGCGAATTTCACGATTTTCAGCCCGCCATATTCAAGCCCCCCGCCCGAGATATCGGCGAACACTTCGGTGTCGTCCCCATCAAGCGTGCCTTTGGCGAATATGTCCGCATCTGCGATGGACAGTGTGGTCTCACCGCCAAAGAAAGCGCGCCGTGCGTCGAGGTCGATCTCGAAACCTTGCGCCGACCCCGGAGCAGGCGTGAGCGCTAGAAACCCGTCCAACCCGCCGCCCTGAACCGCAAGCCGCCCTGACAGCCCGCTATTCGCAAGCGTCACGCTGCCCGAAACACCGGTGCGATAGACCGTCAGCTTGTCGATATCGATGCGGGTCGGCGCGTTGGCGGGGAGCACCAGTCCCAGCTCGCCTTCGAATGCGCCGAGCAGCGAGCCACCCGAGACATCGAGCGCGAAGCCTTTGCGGTTTGGGGCGAGCGAGACCCGGACGTTTTTCAGCCACGCCGAGGGATAGGGATTGGCAAGCACCAGCACCGCGCGCGGACCATCACCGCGCACCTCTGCGTCGAAGGTAAACTTGCCGTAATCGACATGGCTTCCATTGCCGGCAAGCACGGTGCGCGTGCCATTTGACCCTGCGACAATCCGGCTGTCGAACCGAGCGTTCAAGCGGTCGCTATCGAGCACCACGTCGCGAAACACGATGGGCTTGTCCGCTGCCAGTCCAAGCGCGGCGCGGAACTTCAGGGTATTGCCCGCCACATCGGCCACGGTGTCATTTCGAACATCGGTCAGCCGCCCGGCGAGATTAGCGCGCACGCTCCAAGGGATCGTTGTGCCGAATGTCGCGATCAGCTTGGCATTGCCCGACAATTTGCCAACATCATCGACATCAAAACCGCGAACTTCCACCGGCCCGGCCAATGCGAAGGTCCCCGTCTGCGCATTGCCGCGCAGCGCGAGATTTCCGGTCAGACCGGGAAAGGCGACCACGGCCTCATCGGTTTCGAACCTTGAGCGCGCATAGGTGGCGACCCCTTTGATGGTGCCACCGACAAGACTCGGATCGATCAAACTGTTGCCCGTCACCACCTGTGCCACTCGCGCATCCAGCGGAATGGTCACCACGGCATCGGCATAGCGAGCCGTGCCGGTCTGAACGATGTTGCGAACCCTCGCAGCCGGCGTCTGCAAATCTGCGATGCGCAAGGTGTGATCAAAGCGAAGACTGTTGAACCCGCCGTCGATGACTCCGCCCAAGCGCGCGCCGTTCAGCTCCACGCCCCCTCCAAACAGCTCGGGGTCACGCAGCCGCGCCATGACATTTAGGTCGCCGATACGGTTATCGCCAAGGTCGACGCTTCCCGTAGCGCCAACTTCAAGTGCATCGGTGACAGCGCGGATCGTGCCGTCAAAAGTGCTGTCGGCGAAGGTGCCTTCGGCTGCGAATGAGGCGAGATCGCCGATGCTGCGGGTGAGGATAGAATCGCCCTCAAGCTGCGGTCTGATCTGTCCGGCCAGCGCATATTCACCCGCGCGATTGGTAAGGCGAAAGGCAGCGAGACTTTCAGGATCGACTGGCTCCCGGTCCTCGCCCTGAAGCGCTGGCCAACGCGTGACCGTCCCATGCCCAAGCCACCGCTCCCAGCCACCATCACCGCGCACTCTGGCCTCATAGCCATCGGGCAGTCCCGTCAGACCCGAGATCACGCCCCCAGCCGGAGCAATATAGTCCAGGTCCAGATCGAATGTGTCGGCCTCCGGCTCCACATCGAGAACGAGCGCGATGCGGTCTTCAGTTCCCAGCTTTCCGTTCAGGTCCACCAGCGCGCGACCTTTGCGGATATCCGCCTTTCCGCTGGCCTTGACGCGCTGCGCTTCCTTTCCCGCAACTCCGGGCGCGATCACAAAATCCTCGATCTCGAAGCTGTCTATGCGAATGTCGAAATTCGGCAGGATCGGATCTTCGGGATCGCACTCGCGCTGTCCTGCTTGGATCGGGCCTTCATAAACGCATTCAAGCAGCTCTGGTAAACGCTCCAACCGCCCTCGCCGCGCAACGACTTCGCGTATGTCGATACCACTCCAAACCCATGCGAATGGTCTCCAATCGAGCGATACCCTTGGGATGTGTAGGAACTCGCCCTTGGGGTCTTTAACCCTCACATCGCGGATTTCCGCCTTGCCGAACAGGCCGGTGATGTCGCCGTTGATCCGCCCGATTGAAACACTCAGACCAGACTCAGCTTCAAAGCCACTGATTTGGTTGGCGACGAAACGCTTGCCAAGCGGCGTCGATAATATTCCGATCACCAGCACCACTAGCAACGTCGGAACCAGCACAAACAGCGCGACGGTCCTGATCCAGAACCGCCTCGACGACGTGTCCGGAACCTGCGCTGTGCCCTCTTGAATGGCCTCGTCCGTGTCGCTCATCAGAACGCTTGGCCCAGGCTCACATAAACCGCCACCGGATTGTCGAACTCGTCGGGATTGAGCGGCGCGCCGACATCGACCCGTATTGGGCCGAAGCTGGTCTTGTATCGGATACCGACGCCGGCCCCGACGCGAATTACGCCAAGGTCGGGCGTGGATTGAGTGGAGACCGAGCCTGCATCGACAAAGGGAACCACCTGAAGGGCCCCATCAAAAAAGCCGGTATCAATCCGCGCTTCTAGCGAGAATTCGACCAGCGAGCGCCCACCAATCGGCTCGCCCGCTTGGTCGCGCGGGCCAATGGCCTGAAACGCATAGCCACGCACCGATCCCCCGCCACCAGCATAGAGCCTGCGCGAAGGGGCAATCTGATCGGCTGGCGCACCGGTGATGGTCAGGAAATTGGCCCGGCCGGCGACAACCACATTGCCGAGCGGCTGGTAATAGCGCGCATCGATGCCGCTGCGCAGGTAGAAGCTTGTCACGCCTTGGTTTTGCGACACATCGGGCGCGAGCGTACCGGTCAGACGAAAGCCCTCGCGAGGATCGAGCAGGTCCTTGGTGGTATCTAAGGTCGCACGTGCGAACAGGCCGCCGATCAGATATTCCTCGCGCGGAGGCGCGTTGGCGACGAACGTGGCGTTACGCTCGTCGCTCCACAGAACTTCGGCCCCGACTTGCCAGCTCAAGGGCTTGATGAACAACTGGTTTGACGTGCGCTCGAATGTCCCGCGCAAGCCAACGCTGCGTGCTTCGATGGCTTCAGTGTCGAGATCGAAAGCATAGGCTTCGACGGTCAGGCTCTGATCGCGCGCAAGGAAATTGTTGCGCAAGAACGCGACGCTTGCGAGCTGTTCGCGGGTTCCGAGAATGCCGCGCAGACGCAGCGCGCCCTCTGGCGGGAACAGGTTGCGGTGCTCCCAACTCGCTTCGATCCGCGCGCCTTCTTCTGTGCCGTATCCGATGGCGCCGGCGATGGTGCGCAGCGGAGCCCGCTCAAAGCCAACATCCAGCGCAATTTCGCCCGGCTGGTCGCCCTGCGGCTCGGTCACTATGCGCGGATTGGTCGTGACGCTGGAGACAAGTCCGGTGGAAAGGACCGCACGGCCCAGATCGGTTTCGAGGCTGCGCTGATAGGTCTCGCCTTGCTCAAACCGGGCAATCATCCCGAGATGCTCGCCGGACAGAAATTCGGGCTGTTCGCTGACCACCGAGCCAAACACGTATCGACCGTTGGGCGAGACCTCCATGGTCAGATCGCCCTCTTCGCGCTCGTGATCGATATAGAGTTCGGGCTCTGCAATCGCCGCAAAGGGGTATCCGGATTCGCCCAAGGCAAGGTCGAGTTCGGCCCGTTGCTCGATGATGCGGTCGGCGTAAAGCGGATCGCCCGGCTCAATGCCAAATACGCCGCGCAGGTCGGAGCCATCAGGTTCAGGCAGCGCATCGAGCGCGCCCAGATCGATCGCTCCGAATGCGTAGCGCGTGCCCGGGATTATATCGAAGCGGATGCGCGGATCGCGGTCTGACCGGCTGCCCTCAGTCTCCCGGTCGCGCCGCCCGCCGGAGAATTGCCGCAGCACCTCGGCATCATAATAGCCATAGGTGCGCAAGGTTTCCTGGAGCAGTTCCTCATCCGCTCTTGCGCGCGCCGCGATCTGAGGAAAGGTGTCGCTCTCGGCTTTGAGGGTTTCGATGTTGGACAAAGCGGCGAAACGGGCGGTGAAATCCCTCTTTTCAGGAAACAGCGCCTCATCGACCGGAAAGGCGAGCACCAGTTCATTGCTGATCTGCGTTTCGGCCAGATCGGGCAAAGCCTCGACCAGATCGGGCGCGTCAATCGCTATCGCGGCGGCGCGCACTTCTTCGTCGCGTTCGAGCCGCTCGGGAATGGGCACGTCTTCGGGGATCGCGAGCCGGGGCACCTCGCCAAATTGCCCGTCTATTTCGTCCAGTCGGTCCGGCTGAGCCTCAGTGACTGTTTCGACCGGGAGCGGCTCTAACGGCGCGTCTAACGCGGCAGGCTCTGTCGCCTCAATCGGCGCTTCGTCTGTTGGAGCCTCTGCGGCGGGAGCATCCTCGACACCTTGGGCGGCCCAGCTTTCCGGATCATCCACCGCGCTTTCGGGGATCAGATCTTTGAGCTCCTGCTCGGCGTCTTGCGCCGCAACCAAAGTAGCGGGCGCTGCACATAAGGCCGCGACTAAGAGATGAAATGTACGCAAAAATAGACTGCTAGCTAGAGGAAAACTTGGCCGGTTGACCGTCTTTACCTCTTGGAGCAGCGATTTCTTCGCTCTTTTCGCTGCGCGGTGCTGTCGCTGCGGCGATTAGTTTGCTCTGTTCGGCTTCGTCCATACGCCGCCAGCCTTCGCGCGACAGTCGCTCAAGCGGGCGATAGCGAACCTTGTACTGCATACGCGGCGATCCCTCGACCCAATATCCGAGATAGACATAGGGCAATCCCTCACGCGCAGCGCGCTTGATGTGATCGAGAATTATGAAGTTGCCCAGACCGGCGCGCGCTTCATGGGCGGGGTCGTAAAACGAGTAGATCATCGAAAGGCCATCGCCTTGACGGTCGGTCAAACATGCACCCACGAGTTTACCTGGCGAGCCATCGCTGGTCGGCTCGCGATACTCGACCAAAGCGCTTGTAACCGGCGTATGCTCGACCATGTCGGCATAGTCGATTTCGTCCATCGCCGACATGCCGCCATCTGGATGACGCACGCTCAGATATTTGGTCAGCAATTCGAACTGCTCATCGGTTGCCCATGGACGGCACTCGGTCACGACCAGATCGGCGTTGCGTTTGAGGTCGCGCTTCTGGGTGTTCGATGGTTTGAATTCACCGCACACCACACGGACCGACACGCATGCCTGACAGTCCAGACAGCTCGGCCGGTACGCCACCGTCTGGCTTCGGCGAAATCCGATCCGACCCAGCGCCTCGTTGAGCTGATCCGCATGCGCGCCCTTCAACTCGGTGAACACCTTGCGTTCCTGTCGCCCCGGCAGATACGGGCACGGCGCAGGGCTCGTCACAAAGAAGCGGGGAAAGCGGATCGGGGCCGTCACGGTATTGACCGGGTCCTTCATCGACAGGCGGGAATCGTTAAAGCGATGTTATGCCTGCTGATCGGGGTCGGTAAAAGACCCTTAACCACGAAACAAGGTGAATATTTTCCTAGTTTGCACAATCGGACGCACCGCTTTGCGCATGAGTGGCACGAAGTGGGACGGCTGGCTGACGACTTCCTACTGCCTGCGAAATTTTCGATCAGGTGATTCGCCAAGGTCAGGCCAATCATCGCTGTTCCGTCAATTCAACTCGACGACCTGAACCTCGTAGTGTGCGTCGCGCAGCGCATCGACCAACCGCTCAACCTGTTCTGCATCACGCGCTTCGCATTCGATATCGGTGATCAGGCCCTTAGCCGGAAGCGTGGTGAAGATGCGTTGATGGTAGATCTCGATGATGTTGACATTGTGCGCATCGAACAGCCGCATGACTTTAAACAGCGCGCCTGGGCGATCTTGTAGCGTCACCCGCAAGCGTGCTAAACGCCCTTGTCGCGCCAGATCGCGCAACAGCACATTGGCAAGCAGTCGCGTGTCAATATTGCCGCCGCAAAGCACCAATCCAATTGTCTTGCCCTTGAACCGCTCGGGGTTGCTAAGCACCGCGGCCAAGCCCGCCGCGCCAGCTCCCTCAACCACGGTCTTCTCGATCTGCAACAACAGCGAGACAGCTTTTTCCAGCGCCGGTTCACCGACCAACAGGATGTCATCAACCTTTTCGGCGATAACCTTGCTGGTGAAGGCACCGGGTCGTTTAACCGCAATCCCTTCGGCGAGGGTATCGCCACCGGAATCGCGCTCTTCGCCTTTAAACCTCGCAAACATGCCCGGAAACAAGCCCGCCTGAACGCCCACAACTTCGATCTCGGTTTCGACCGATTCCGCGACGGTAGCCATGCCGGAAATCAGCCCACCTCCGCCAATCGGCGTCACAAGACAATCAAGGTCCGGCTTAACATCCAGCATTTCGAGCGCGACAGTGCCTTGTCCAGCAGCGATCAGTGGATCGTCAAACGGGTGCACAAAGGTCAGCCCGCGCTCTGTTTCAAGTTTGCGAGCATGGGCGTGCGCTTCGTCAAAGGTCTCCCCTTCGAGCACCACCTTTCCACCCACGCTCTCGGTCTGCATGATCTTCACCGTTGGCGTGGTCTTAGGCATCACAATCGTGACCGGCACGCCCAGCCGGGTGCCGTGGTAGGACAGTCCCTGCGAGTGGTTGCCCGCTGATGCCGCAATGACGCCGCGCTTTTTCTGTTCGTCTGTCAGGTGCAACAGCGCGTTCAGCGCCCCGCGCTCTTTATAGGCGGCAGTGAATTGCAGGTTTTCGAACTTGAGCCAGATTTCCGCACCGGTGATCTCCGACAGCGTGATCGAGTGCATCATCGGCGTCCTGACCACCGCCCCCTCGATCCGCGCTGCTGCTGCGCGAATATCTTCGATGGTAAGGTCATCTGGCGTAGCAGTGGATTCGATGATCTGGAATGCAGAACTGGATTGCTTGGTCATAGGTCAATTCGATTAGGAGCAGCAGCGCGCAAGGGCAATGCCAAGCAAAACCGCTTGGCGTTGGCAAGCTGGGGATTACGCTTTAGGGCGACCCCTATGGCCAAGACAGCAGACATTGCATTTATCGGACTAGGCGTGATGGGCGGTCCGATGACCGGTCATCTTGCGCGCGCCGCACACAGGGTAACTGCCTTCAATCGCTCGCCTGAACGCGCCGCGAAATGGCGCGACCTGTGGGACCGCGAAAATTTCGATGTCGGCTTTGCCGCAACTCCAATCGATGCAGTGAAGAACGCCGATGTCGTCTTCACTTGCGTTGGCAACGATGAAGATCTGGCTAGCATTGTATATGGCGAAACCGGCTTTCTTGGCGCGATGCAAGAGGGTGCGTTGCTCGTCGATCACACCACCGTGTCGGCCGATATGGCCCGTCGTTTGGCCAGCGATGCCGCAGCCCGCAATATCGCTTGTGTTGACGCCCCGGTTAGCGGTGGAGAAGCTGGCGCGCAGAACGGCCAGCTTGCAATCATGTGTGGCGGAACCGCCGACGCGATGGCCCGCGCGGAGCCAATTATGCAAGCCTACGCCAAATCCATCGTTCATATCGGCCCGGCTGGCGCAGGACAGACCGCCAAAATGGCCAACCAGATGTGCATCGCGGGCGTGCTTGGCGGACTGTCTGAAGCGATACGGCTGGCTCAGGCGGCTGGACTAGACCTCGACAAGACGTATGAAGCGATCTCCGGCGGCGCCGCGCAAAGCTGGCAAATGGACAATCGCTGGGCAACCATGGCTGCGGATGAATTCGACTTCGGCTTTGCCATCGACTGGATGCGCAAGGATCTGGGCTACGCGCTTGATGAGGCCAAACGCTTGGGTCTTTCTTCACCGATCGCCGCGCTGGTCGATCAGTTTTATGCCGATGTTCAAGCAGAAGGTGGCAATCGCAAGGACACAAGCGCTTTGATCACCCGTCTTCCCAAAGGCCTGCCCAAAGCAAATTCAGACTGAGGACCAAAATGACCCGTTTCGCCTTCACCGCACTGGCAATCGCTGCTGCGCTCACCTCCCTACCCGCCGCCGCCGACACATTGGTAGACAATGTCGACGGCGTCACAATTGGTGAAGACGGGAAGGTGACCAGGTTTAGCGGACTGGTCTTCGATGAAGAGGGTCGCATCACTCAGGTCCTCGATCGCGGCGACGAACGGCCGACCAACCCGCAATTCTATGTCGATGGCGAAGGAAAAGTGATGTTGCCGGGCATGATAGATGCGCATGTCCATGTGATGGATATGGGTTTCGCCGCCCTCACCCTGGACTTATCTGACACCACCTCGCTCGAAGATGCTCTCGCCAAGATTGAACAATTTGCCAAAGACAATCCGGTCCGCCCGTGGATACTGGGTCGCGGTTGGAATCAAGAGAAATGGGGGCTTGGACGGTTCCCTACCGCAGCGGAGTTAGATGCCATTGTCCCAGACCGCCCCGTCTGGCTCGAACGGGCGGATAACCATGCCAATTGGGCAAACAGCGTTGCGATGGAGCGCGCAGGCATTACAGCCGACACAAAGGACCCGTCCGGCGGTCGTATTGTGCGCGATGCAAGCGGGGCGCCGACCGGTATTTTCGTCGACATGGCCAAGGGCTTGGTCAGCAAGGAAGTGCCCGCGCCGCGTCCTCGGGACCGTGATGCCGCTTTCGCCAAGGCGCAAGAGCGCCTTCTTGCCAACGGGATCACCGCGGTCGCCGATATGGGCATCCCGATAGAGGACTGGCAGACATTCCGCCGGGCCGGCGATCGGAATCAGCTCAAGGTCCGGATCATCGCCTATGCAAACGGCATCGAGTCCATGGAACTTATCGCTGGATCGAACCCGACGCCTTGGCTGTATGACGACAAATTGCGGCTCAATGGAATCAAACTTTATCTTGATGGCGCGCTCGGCTCTCGCGGCGCAACGCTTAAAGAGCCCTATGAGGATGAGCCGAATACACGCGGCCTGCCCCTGCTAAGCTCGACACAATTGCGCAATCTGATGAGTCGCGCCGCGCTCGGAAATTTTCAGACTGCGATCCATGCTATCGGCGATGCGGCCAATTCCGAAGTGCTGCGCGCAATCGCCGAGCTGGCCGATAGCTATGATGGCAATCGTCGGTGGCGCATTGAACATGCCCAAATAGTTGATCCGTCCGAACTGCCAGAATTCGGGCGCAATGGGATCATAGCCTCGATGCAGCCGCTTCATCAGACATCCGACCGCGAAATGGCCGAAGCAAGGCTGGGCGTGGATCGTCTTGGAGGCGCCTATGCGTGGCGCAGTATTCTAGAGGCTGGGGGAAAGCTGGCGTTCGGATCCGATGCGCCAGTGGAGCCAGCTGATGCGTTCGCTGGCATTGCTGTCGCCATCAGTCGCACCGATGAAAACGGCGAACCATTTGGCGGGTGGCGCGCCCAGGAAGCCATCAACCGCGAAGCCGCCTTGAAGGCGTTTACGGCCGACGCGGCATTCGCAGGGTTCGCTGACGGCCGCTTCGGCCGACTGGTTGTGGGAGAGCGCGCCGACTTTCTCCTCGTCGACCGCGATCCGATGGTGTCCTCGCCGAGCGACATTCGGGCGACCGAAATTCATGAAGTCTGGGTTGGCGGAGAGCGCGTTCTACAGCGATGACTGCGCTTTTCTCTGCAAAAACGCGATGAGGGACCCGACCAAATAGGCAAGTAAGGCAATGAACGAGAGGGTACGCAGTTTACCTTATGTTGCGCTCCGCGCAGTGATCTTTCACAAATTGGTCATCCTATAACGCCATAGCGGCCGCGTGAACGAAGCAGGCGAATGTCCTTTGTTCACACTGGGATAGTTAAGACCGGTGTCCGATTGTTCGTGTTTTCTTTTGCGAGAATCGGTGGACTGGTCTTGATGTGAGACGAAACATAATTGCCGTGATTTGCGTAACATTATGAAAAAAAAGTAATTTCCAACTCACCCCCGATGCGTTTTGATACAAAATGGGGGTTGTCAGATCATAATGAGTCGCTTAATAATGCTAACCGTAATTCAGATAAAAGAGCTCAACAGGAGACGAATCAATGACTTTCCGTAACATCGCCTTGGCGACTGCTGCTGCTACTCTCGCAGCTGCTCCAGCTGTGGCAGAAGCGTCGATGGACCGTTCGACCGCTCCTGTGACTGGCGAAGCGCTTGGTGGAGAAGACGGGAATGGCGGTGGCATCATCATCGCAATCCTCGCGGCCGCTGCCATCATTGCTGGTATTATCATCGCTGCAGACGGCGGTGATGACGACGCTGTCAGCCCATAAGGCGACACTCAATAGTGTTTGAAAAGGGGCTCCTTTTGGAGCCCCTTTTTTTGCGCCTACCGCTGATCTGAGCGCGTCTCTTAGTGCGAACCAAACAGCGACCCTTCAAGATCAAGAGCCTATAAATGCAGCAAACTCGTTGCAGGGCTTAGGGTTCAGTCCTCCGAAGCTGTATCGCCATCCATTGTCACCTGTTTGGCATCAGGCGACTCAGATGCAGTCTCGGCAGTCGCCTCAGCCTTTGCTTTCGCCTTCTCCGTTTTGCTCTCTTGAAAACGCATCAGGAGCAGCGACCCTTCAAACAAGAGCAATAGCGGGATGGCCAAGATAAGCTGCGATCCGGGATCTGGCGGCGTCACGATCGCTGCCAAAGCGACCACGCCGACAATCACATAGCGCCGCGCACCCGCCATCTGCGCGCGCGACACAATGCCCGCGCGGTGCAACAGCATCAGCAGCACGGGCAGCATAAAGGTCATCCCAAAGGCGAGGATGAACTGCATAACCAGATCGAGATAATTGCCCGCCGATGGCAAAGCCTCGACCGACAGCCCGCCCGCATCCCCGCCAAAGCCGAGGAAGAACCGGAATGCCGTCGGCATCACCACGAAATAAGCGAGCGCCGCTCCGCCTAAAAACAACACCGGTGTCGCAATGAGGAAAGGCAGAAACGCCTTCTTCTCTTTCGCATAGAGCCCTGGCGCCACGAAGGCCCACATCTGGTTCGCGATGATCGGGAAGGTCAGCATAAAGCCCGCAAACAGTGCGACCTTCAGATCGACAAAGAACAGTTCAGGCAGCTGGGTGAAGATCAACTGCCCCTCACCCTCGGGGAAGGCCTTCTTCAAAGGTTGAACCAGAAATGCGAGGATCTGGTCTGCAA
>JBCCOF010000063.1:0-16419 GCA_039025455.1 Pseudomonadota bacterium
ACGCTGTCGAGGTCGAACAGGTCGAACACGACACCAGCATTGTTGCCCAGGTAAACGCCATCGACAAACACGCCGACGGTCGGGTCGATCGAAGGGATCGACGAGTTGATGCCGAGACCGCGGATCGAGAAGTTCGCCGTGCCGCGGCTGGTGCCAATCTGGTCGAGCGAGACGTTCGGTGCCTGAAATGTCAGGCCCTGGACGTCGCGCACCTTGAAGGCTTCGAGTGTGTCGGAGTTGAAGGCGGTGACGGCCAGTGGCACGTCCTGCACATCTTCGGGGTCTTGTGTCTTGGTGCCGGTAACGATGATCGAGCCGAAGTTATCGAGTGCGCTGTCGCTCTCTTCTTCAGTCTGGGTGTCTGCTTCCTGTGCGTGGGCCGCGAATGGCATGGCGGCACAAGTGCAAAGCAACAGCGCAAGGGAGCGCCGTGAGGCGGTGCGAAAATTCATGGGGGTACTCTCCGTTATCTGAGGGCGATGGCCCATAACGAAAGGTTCACAGAATGCAACCTAGTGATGTTAACCACTCGACGAGCGGATGCTATGCTTCTTCGAGTTGCTGCTGTTTCTCATCGCTGGCGGCATCCAGCAAAGCGGCTTCGATTTCGGCGAGCCGCTCGGGCGCTGTGATCTTCGCACCGGTTAGGTCTGTCACATAAAATGTATCTGCGGCACTCTCACCATAGGCGGTGATATGCGCGGAGTGAACGATCAGATTCGCCTGATACAATTCGTGGGCCAGCCGGTTGAGCAGCGCAGGGCGATCGCGCGCGGTTACCTCGATCACGGTGAAGTGATTGGAAGCCTGATTGTCGAAATTGACCGCTTGAGTGACGTCAAACGCCTTGGCGCGTGAATGCGAAAGCGGGCGCGCCGCCAGCTTGGGCACCAAACCGGTTTTGCCGCGAAGCGTGTCGTGAATGCTCTGCTTCAACCGGTCGATCTGCGTGTCTTCGCTAAAGGCTGTGCCAGCGTGATCGAGCACGAGGAAATTATCGAAAGCATAGCCATTGTTCGCGGTGTGAATCCGCGCATCGATGATGTTTGCGCCGGCAAGGTGAATGCCGCCCGCGATGCGATAGAATAGCCCGGGATGATCGGGTGCGATAACACTGACGAGGGTGGCGCCGCGATCTTCATCGACCTCGCAATGGATCGAGATGTGATCCTCAATCTTGCGCGCTTCTTCGTATTGAATCAGGTTTTTGGCGATAATGTCGTCCGGCTCGGCGATCCAATAGGCATCGCCGAGCATATCGCCGATGTCCTCGATCAGATGGGCTTTGGCACCCAGCAATTCGCGAACCGTCTCCTTGGTCGCGGCCACCCGCTCGGCCCTGCCTTCGCGCTTGAAGCCCAGCCGCAGGCGCTCTTGCGCGGCGTCGTATAGCTCGCCCAGCAACTGGCCTTTCCAGCTGTTCCAGGTGCCCGGACCAACGGCGCGGATATCGACTGCGGTCAGGATTGCGAGGTTGCGCAGCCGGTCGAGCGTTTTCACCTCGCCGACAAAATCCTCAATCGTCTTGGGATCGGTCAGGTCGCGTTTCTGTGCGGTAGAGCTCATCAACAGATGTTGCAGCACGAGCCACGCGACCAGCTCAGTCTCTTTTGCGTCCAGACCAAAGCGCGGGCACAATCTGTGCGCCACCTCTGCGCCCAGCACCGAGTGATCGCCGCCGCGACCCTTCGCGATATCGTGCAGGAGAACCGCGACATACAGCGCACGGCGCGAGCCCAGCTTGTGAATCTGCTTGGTTGCGCGCGGATGATCCTCTTCGAGCAAACCGCGCTCGATCTGGCTGAGCAGTCCGATGGCGCGGATTGTGTGTTCGTCGACGGTGTAGTGGTGATACATGTCGAACTGCATCTGCGCATTGACGCGGCCAAAATCGGGCACGAACCGGCCAAACACGCCCGTTTCGTTCATCCAGCGCAGAGCAGTTTCGGGATCATTCTTGCCCCCAAGCAGGTCGAGAAACAGCGCATTGGCGCGCGCATCCTTGCGCACGGCCCGGCCGATAAGCTTCCGGTCCCGGTCGGCCTGTCGCATGGTTTCCGGATGGACTTCGAGATTGTTCGCTTCGGCAAGCTGGAAGATCTCGATAAGGCGCACAGGGTCTTCGTTGAACCAATCGTCGCTGGGCGCTCTGATCCGACCGCTTTCGACCTGATAGCCCTCGATCTCGCGCGGCTTTTCGCCCCGTCCCGACCAGAACCCGCCGCGCGGGCGCTTGCGCTCGAACTCTTCATCCAGGTGGGAGAGAAAGACGCCGGTGAGATTGCCGACCCGCTTCACCTGCAAAAAGTAATATTGCATGAAGCGCTCGACCGCGCTTTTGCCCGGGCGATCGGCAAAGCTCATGCGTTCTGCAACCTCGCGTTGCAGATCGAATGTCAGACGATCCTCTGCGCGGTTGGTGATAATGTGCATGTGGCTGCGCACAGCGAGCAAAAAGCCTTCGGCCCGGCGAAAGCTGCGATATTCCTGCTTTGTGAGCAATCCCACGCCGACCAGTTCGCGGGCGCTGTCCGCGCGATGAATATATTTGCCAATCCAGTAGAGTGTTTGGAGGTCGCGCAATCCTCCTTTGCCGTCTTTGACATTGGGTTCGACCACGTAACGGCTGTCGCCCATCCGTTTGTGGCGATTGTTGCGCTCCTCCAGCTTCTGGGTGAGAAACGCGCGCTCGCTGCCTTTGACGACCTCGCTCCAGAAGCGCTGGCGGGCTTCTTCGTAGAGCTCCTGATCACCCCAGATCAGCCGCCCTTCGAGCAATGCTGTGCGGATCGTCAGGTCCTCGCGCGCCATTTTGAGCGTGTCAGAGACGGTGCGGCTGGAATGCCCGACTTTCAGGCCGAGGTCCCATAGCAGATAGAGAATTGCCTCGATCACCTGTTCGCACCAGGGCGCGCTTTTCATGGGCGTGATGAAGGCGATGTCGACGTCCGAATGCGGCGCCATTTCGGCCCGCCCATATCCCCCGACCGCCATAATCGCGAGCCGTTCCGCGGCGGTGCGATTGGGCGCCTGATGGACGTGCTGCGTGATGTAATCGTGGATGACGCGGATCAATTGATCGATCAGGAATGCGTGCCCGTGAACGCAGTCATACCCCGCCGAGGGTTTTTCGGAGAGGCGACGAGCAAGCTCGGCCCGACCTTTGTCGAGAGCTTCGCGCAGCGCAGCGAGCACCGCGGGGCGTGCAGCATCGCCCTGATTTTCGGCGAGAGTGGTTATCCACTCCGCCAGCGCGCGGCGATCAATGATCGCCCGCTGGTTGGGGACGCGCGGCGCACTCATGGCCTTGCCTTTTCATGCACCGCGCATCGGATCATGCAGCCAGCTGTTGGCGATATTTCTCGCGCAGGCTCTTCTTGTCGATTTTCTGCGTGCCAAGCCGCGGGAGCGTCTCGGTGACCACCCAGAAGTGCTCCTCAAGCGGAACCTTGAACGGTGCGATCCGCGTGAGCAGGAACTCGCGCAATTGCGCCGGTGTCATCGCATCGCGACCATCTTTCACGCGGAAGACCGCCGCGGGAACCTCGCCCATCCGATCATCCGGAAGCCCGAAGACCGAGCATTCGGCGATATCGTCGTGGGAATAGATCGCATCCTCGACCTCGATGCACGAGATGTTCTCGCCGCCGCGGATGATGATGTCTTTCTTGCGGTCGACGATGAACAGATAGTCGTCTTCGTCGAGATAGCCGAGATCGCCGGTGCGGAAATACTGGTCATCGGTGAAGGCGTCCGAGGTCGCTTCATCGTTGTTCCAATAGCCACGGAAATTGGCGACGGACCGGATGCAAACCTCGCCCACATCGCCCTGAGGCAGCTTGTTGCCATCATCATCGAGGATCGCGAGGTCGACCATCGGGCGGCTTGCCGTTCCGGTCGAACCAGGCTTGGCGATGTAGTTTTCGTTGAAGTTGCCGCAGCCAACTGCGTTGGTCTCAGTCAGGCCATAGCCGAGCAGCGGGAAGCCGTTCGGGAAAGCCTCCTTGATCTTGGTGACATGCTCGACGGGACGCGGCGCACCGCCTGCGGCAAAACTGCGGCATGCCGAGAGGTCATACTTCTCGCGATCAGGGTGATTGGCGATTTCGTAGCTCATCAAAGGCACGCCAACGAAATAGGAGACCTTCTCCTCATGCATAAGGCGCAGCGCTTCGCCGCCATCCCATTTCGGCATCAGCACCAGCTTGCGCGCAATGGCATAGCTTTGCAGGAACAGCGGGACTTCGCCGGTAACGTGGAACAGCGGCACCGCAACCAGCGCGCAGGGCTGTGCCGAAACATCTTCGCCTTGGCTTTCAAGCAGGACTTTCGCCATCGCGCTTTGTGAAACATAGCTCATCACGCCGTGCACAACGCCGCGATGGTCGGACCAAGCGCCCTTGGACTTACCGGTCGAACCGGAGGTGTAAAGGATCGTCGCAATATCATCAGGCCCCAATGCGCCCAGCATGGCCATCGCGACCGACGGCGAATCCGTTCCCGGTACCGCCCAGACTTCCGAGAGACCTTCCGAAGGGGCGTTGTCGTGCGACATCATGACCAACTTGGCCTTGTGCGGATTGCCCTCGAGCCGCTTGGCGCGCCCGGCATCGGCGAGCACGATTTTGCACTCGGCCAGATCAATTCCGTAGGCCAGCTCTTCGCCCGACCAGAAACCGTTGAGCAAGGTCACACAGCCGCCGGCCATGGCGATGCCCATGTAGGCGATGATCCAGTTGGTCGAATTGCGCGCGGCGATCCCGACCCGGTCACCCTTTTCGACGCCGTGGACCGTTGCCAGACCCTGCGCAACGCAAACGGCGGCGGCATAGGCTTCGCCAAAGGTCAGACGGATATCGCCATCGACCAGAAACTCGACATCCTTATGCTCATTGCAGAAATGCGCGAAGTAATGCGCAAGCGTCGGTGGAGCGACCGCAAAAGCGGGCATCGTGGTGCCATCCCGCTCAAACGGAACGGTCATGAATGGCTGACCTTCTTTGGTCAGTTCACCGATGATCGTTTCAAGCGCTGTGTCCAACTGGGTGGGCATACGGTAATGTCTCCTCTTTCAACCTGAAACATCGGGGTGTCTTCAGGCTCTGTGTCGTTTCTATTTCGCGGCGCATTGTCGCGAGGCTCACTTCGCAGCTTGCAATTCCCTTTCCCAAGGTTGCATGCTGTGCCAAAAGCCCGCCAGCAATCCGCTGTTACGGCATATCATTGCTATTAAGAGGTTCCTTTGGTGCTGTCACTACTTGCTGCGAGCGGCGAAGCGGCCAATCATATTTATTGGTCCGAATTGGGTATGGTTCCCGGTATTCCGATCGGATCATTCACGCTGCGCTTCTATTCGCTTGCCTATCTGATCGGCGTTATCTTTGCCTATTGGCATGTTTCAAAGATGATCAAAGCGCCCGGCGCGCCTATGGCTCAGCGTCATGTCGATGATCTTTTCTTTTACTGCACGCTCGGCGTGATTCTGGGCGGACGGCTGGGCTACGCGACCTTTTACGATCAATCCTTGTGGACCGATTTTTCGAGCGACAGCTTTGTCAAATGGCGGCTGCTCGAACTGTGGAGCGGGGGCATGAGTTTTCATGGCGGGCTGCTTGGTGTGTTCGCTGCGATGTGCTGGATTTCATGGCGCGACAAGCTCGAGGTTATGCGGGTCATCGATTACGTCTCGGTCTCTGTGCCGATGGGCATGCTGTTGGGGCGGCTGGCGAACTTCAACAATGGCGAGCTCTATGGCCGCGTGACGGATGTTTCGTGGGCCATGATCTTCCCGACCGACCCGCAACAATTGCCGCGCCACCCGAGCCAGCTCTATCAGGCGGGCCTTGAAGGGCTGGCCTTGCTGATCATTCTGATGTTGCTGTTCTGGAAAACCAAGGCGCGCTATCGACCCGGATTGTTGGCGGGTGTTTTCACACTCGGCATGGGAATCGCGCGGTTTGTTAACGAATTCTTCCGCGAACCTGATTCACAATTGCGCGAACTGGCGCAAAACACTGGGCTTTCGATGGGGCAATGGCTGACAATACCGCTGATCTTGATTGGATTGATTGTCGTGATCTTGGCGCTGAGGAAGGGGCCGGTGGGCACGGGCGCAGCGAGCAATCCGGCGACGACCTAAGCGCGCGCTCGGCATTCGGGCCGTGGCGCAGCAAGCTTCGGCTGATTGACCCGGACGATTCGGACGAAGAGCAGGCGCGCCAGCAAGCCTCCGAGCGAGAGGCCGAGGCAAAGGCAAAAGCAGCGGCGAAAGCCAAGGCTGATGCCGAAGCGGCCGCTCACGCAAAGAGGGCCGCAGAAGCCGAGGCCAAGCGGGCTGCAAAGGCCAAAGCCAAGGCTGAGAAAGAGGCGAAGGAAAAAGCCGAGGCAGAGGCCAAGAAAGCCGCGAAAGAAAAAGCCGCGCGAGAGAAGAAGGCTGCTGAGCTCGAAGCCAAGAAAGCGGCAGAAGCAGCTGCTGCAGCCGAGCGAGCCAAAAAAGCAGCCGAAGCGCGCGCCAAAGCGAAAGCCAAGGCAGACGCGGAGGCCAAGGCCAAAGAAGAAGCCGAAGAGAAAGCGAAAGAGGAAGCCGACGCAAAGGCCGCTGCGAAAGCGCGTGCGCGGCGTGAGGCGGCGGCCAAAGCCAAAGCTAAGGCAGAAGCCGAAGCAAAGGCCAAGGCCGAAGCTGAGGAAAAGGCGAAGGCGGCTGCGAAGGCAAAAGCGCTAGCCGATGCAAAGGCGAAAAAGGAAGCGGAGGCGAAAGCCAAGGCGCTCGCAGAAGCGAAAGCTAAGAAAGAAGCCGAGGCCAAAGCGAAAGCAGAGGCTGAAGCCAAGGCCAAGGCAGAGGCGGAAGAAAAAGCGAAGAAAGCCGCTCAAGCCAAAGCGGCCCGCGAGAAGAAAGCAGCGGAGGCGAAGAAGGCTGCCGAGGCGAAGGCAGCTGCGGAAGCCGAAGCGCGTGCAAAAGCCGAAGCTGAAAAAGCGGCCAAGGAAAAGGCAGCCAAAGAAAAAGCCGAAAAGGAAAAAGAAAAGGCGGAGGCTAAGGCCAAAGCCGATGAAGCCGCGAAGGCGCGAGCAGAGGCCGACGCCAAAGCCGCAGAGCTTGCCAAGCCGGTCGATCTTGGGGGCATGTTCCGCCGCTTGATCCGCGAAAACGGGCCGATCAGCCTCGCGCAATATATGGGCGAGAGCAACGCACGCTACTATGCCAGCCGCGATCCGCTGGGCGATTCAGGCGATTTCATCACTGCGCCAGAGGTCAGCCAGATGTTCGGCGAGCTTATCGGGCTGTGGCTCGCCGATCTGTGGTCCAAGATGGGTTCGCGCAAGCACATCCATTATGTCGAGCTTGGCCCCGGTCGGGGCACGCTTGCGACCGATGCGTTAAGGACCGCGGGTCGCTACGGGTTGGAACCCAAGGTTCACTTTGTTGAAGGCTCGCCCGCGCTGCGCGAACTGCAGAAAGAGGTGGTCCCCGATGTCACGCATCATCACGACATTTCGACTCTGCCCGACGATGCCCCGCTGCTGATCGTCGCGAACGAGTTTTTCGATGCGCTTCCCGTGCACCAGCTTGTGAGCACAGCCGAGCGCTGGACCGAGCGGATGGTCGGGCTGGAGAACAAGAAGCTCGCCTTTGTCGCGGGCGACAAACCGATGGACTCGATTGTGCCGGAAAGCTGGCGCAGGGCCCCGCAAGGCACGATGATCGAAACCAGCCCGGCGGCGGCGGCACTGATGGCGGAGATCGCCACGCGGTTGAAAGATCAGGGCGGCGCGGCGTTGATCATAGATTACGGCGCGAGCGAATTGCGATCCGGCTCCACATTGCAAGCGTTGAAGGCGCACAAAAAGGTCGATCCGCTCGCCCATCCCGGTGATGCCGATCTAACCGCGCATGTCGATTTTGAATTGCTCAAGGAAGTCGCAGAAAAGAACGGCGCGGATGTCATGGGGCTGGAAATGCAGGGCGAATGGCTGCGCCAGATGGGCATCGAAACCCGTCATGAAGCGCTGCTGCGCAAGGCTCCTGACAAGGCCGACCAATTGAAGCGGCAGTTCAACCGGCTGGTCGCCGACGATCAGATGGGGACCTTGTTCAAGGTGCTGGGCGTTTGTGGCCGGCGCTGGCCAATCGGGGTCGGTTTCGACTGATTTTTTGCAAATCCTCTGTAACCAACAGGTGGCTTCGTGCGTATTGTTTCTGTCACAGCCCCGGAGACCCCTATGATCGCGCGCCGCCTTTCCGCATTTCTCGCCGCTTTTTTTGCACTCTCTGCCAGCCCGACCTTGGCCGCTGACTCGATCGCCGGGCGATGGGTGACGCAGGACAAGGATGCGGTTGTTGTCATCTCCAAATGCGGAGCGACGACGTGCGGCAAGATCGTGCGATTTCTGATCGCACCGCCAGACGGCGTCGGTCAGCGCGATATCTACAATCCGAATCCCAAGCTGAAAAAGCGCAAGCTGCTCGGTCTACCTGTGCTCTACAATTTCAAGGAAGAAAAATCCTTGTGGCGTGGGCGGATTTACGATCCCAAAAGCGGCAAGAGCTATCGCTCGGTTATCCGGCGCAAGGGCAAGAATTTGCTCGAAGTGAAGGGCTGCATCGGGCCGATTTGCCAGACGCAGATTTGGCGGCGGTCGAACCGCAGCTGAAGCACCTAGATCCCGATAAGCTCTGCGAGCGATCTGGCCGCTTCTTCAGGTGAGACCTTTTCGTCATCCTCGCGATCGACGGAGAAATTCGCCGCCTGCATTGTTTCGACCGAGAGCGCGCCGATCAGCGGTTGCAGCGCTGCGAGCAGCTTCTCGTTGTTCGCGATACGCGGGCTAAGCATCACCATCGCGTCATAGGACGGCAATGCCTCGCGCGGGTCTTCGAGCAGGATGAATTCGTCCGAGGCAAGCCGACCATCGGTGCTGTAGGCGCTGATCGCGTCGGCCTCGCGCGCTTCGAGGGCGTTGAACATAAAGGTCGGCGAGAAATTGCGGGTCTCGCGAAACCGCATCCCGTATTTCTCACGCACCGAAATCCACTCGGGCCGCTCGAAAAATTCGGGATCGCCGCCGACCACCAATTGCGGGGCAACCGGCACGAGGTCCTCAAGCGTGGTGACGCCCAGTTCCTCGGCGCGGTCACGGCGCATGGCGAAGGCATAGGCGTTTTCGAAACCCAGCCGCCCCAGAACGCGCGTGCCGGTGTTCTCGCGCTCCCATTCGACAATCGTCTCGAACATTTCTTCGCGTCCGGGAATGTCTTTGCGTTTGAGCTCGTTGGTCCAGACCGTGCCGGTGTAATCGACCGAGATATCGACGCTGGAATTGGCGACCGCGCCGTGCAGCACGCCCGAACCAAGACCAGTGCGGTATTCGACATTGAACCCCTGGTCCTCGAGCCGATTGCCGATCAGCTGCGCGAGGATATAACTTTCCGAAAATTGCTTTGACCCGATGACGATGGTGTTTTCATCACCGCTATCGGCCTGCGCGAACAAGGCTGCGGCGAGGCCGAGCGCAACCACGATCAAGCCGCCGCCATATTGCCAGCGCGAGCGGTTTGCGAGGCCCCGCTCGATCAGGCCCAGCAGCATATCAACCGCCAGCGCCAGCCCCGCGCTGGCAAAACAACCCGCCAGTACAAGCGTCCAGTTCTGCGTTTGCAGACCGGCGAATATCGGGTCGCCAAGGCTCGGCTGGCCAATCGTCGTCGAAAGCGTTGCCGCGCCGATGGTCCAGACGCTCGCTGTGCGGATGCCTGCCATCACGAAAGGCGCGGAAAGCGGCGCTTCGACGAGTGTTAGCTTCTGCCAGCCTGTCATGCCCACGCCGTCGGCAGCTTCGAGCACGCCGGGGTCGAGATTGGCCTGCGCTGTCACGGCGTTGCGCAAGATCGGCAGCAGCGCATAGAGCGCGAGCGCCAAGAGCGCAGGCAGGAAGCCGAGCGTGGGCAAATCCTCGCCAAACACCGCGCGCAAGCTAAGCAGAATCGGGAAAAACAGGGCAAGCAGCGCGAGCGCCGGAATGGTCTGGACGAGACTTGCGAAACCCAGAGCTACCCTCGCGACGGGAGGCGAACGGCTCGCCCATACGGCCAGCGGAAGCGCGACGATGATGCCCAGCCCAATGGCGCTCGCGGCAAGCAAGACATGCGCGGCCAATTTGTCGCTCAAGCCGAACAGGACATCCCAGAATTCGTTCATAAGGCTGCGCCCGCTTGCGTGCCCTTGGCCTTCATAATCGCCATCTTCTCGGCCTGTTCGCGCGGCACCGCGACGAGGCTTTGGGCGATGTCGCCGCCTTTGCCGGCGAGCAATTCGAACGGGGTGCAATCGGCCACCAACTCCCCCGCATCCATCACCAGAACCCGGTCGGCGAGCAGCAGCGCTTCGGCCATATCGTGCGTCACCATCACAGTGGTCAGACCAAGGCTGAGGTGCAATTCGCGCACCTTCTCGCCCAGAGCGTCGCGGGTTACGGGGTCAAGCGCGCCGAAGGGTTCGTCCATCAAGAGCAGCTCAGGTTTATTCGCCAAAGCGCGGGCCACGCCGACCCGCTGACGCTGCCCGCCCGACAGCTCATCGGGCATACGATGCGCCATGTCCGGCTCCAGCTCGACCAGTTCGAGCAATTCGCCGATGCGTTCGGAGGGCAGCTTCGTCCCGCCCAGCCGCGGACCAATCGCGATATTCTCGCCCACGCTGAAATGCGGGAAGAGGCCGATCCCCTGGAACACATATCCGACGCGGCGGCGCAGCTGCGATGGCTTAAGCTGCGTCACGTCTTCATCGCCGAACAAGACGCGCCCGCTGCTGGGGGTGGCCAGCGTGTTGACCATTTTGAGCAGGGTCGATTTTCCCGAGCCGGAAGCTCCCACAAGCGCGACAAAGCAGCCAGCTTCGATGGTGCAAGAGACCCCGCCCAGCGCCACCACATCGCCATAGCGGCGAGTGACTTGATCAAACTCGAGGACGGATTTCGCGGCGGTCTGGCTCATGCTTGGCCGTTGGGTAGCGTGCCTTTGGCAGTTCGGCCACCCGCTACTGGGTCAATTGTTACTGTGATAGCCGTGCGGCGGGTATCTCGATGGTCGCCCGCAATCCGTCGTCGCGCCATTCCTGCTCGATTGTGCCGCCAAGCTGGTGGTTGATCGCCAGCGCAATCAGACGCGAACCAAAGCCCCTATCCTCGGGCGCTTCGGCAGGCGGGCCGCCGCGTTCCTGCCATTCGATGGTGACCGACTCTTCGGCCCGCGTGACATTGATCGCGACTGTCCCGCTGCCGATGCTGAGCGCGC
The DNA here is from genome assembly GCA_039025455.1 of Pseudomonadota bacterium. Taxonomy (GTDB): domain Bacteria; phylum Pseudomonadota; class Alphaproteobacteria; order Sphingomonadales; family Sphingomonadaceae; genus Erythrobacter. Next base: position 11,288 of record JBCCOF010000063.1, read on the forward strand.
CATATTTGGCCGAATTGGTCGCAAGTTCGTGAAACACCAGCGCCAGCGGGGTTGCAGCGCGCGGCCCGAATTCCACGGCATCGCCGCTGATTGCGACCGCGCTTGACCCCGAAGCGCCATAGGGCGCCATCAAGACACCGAGCAGGTCCTTCAATTCTTCGCCCTGCGTGCCGTCGATGCGCAGGGCAAAATCCTGCGCGCGCGAGAGGGCAAGGATGTTTGCGTTAAGCGATTTGGCGAAGTCCTGCGCGCCCGGATCATCCTTTGCATTCAGCGTCACCAAGCCGTTGATGACCGAGAAGATGTTCTTGATCCGGTGCGCCAATTCGCCTGCGAGCAATTCGCGTTCTTGCGAGATGCGGTAACGATCATCGATATCGGTGATGGTGCCGAACCAGCGCGCGGCTTCCGGGTCATCAGACGACGGGACGGCGCGGGTCAGCATCCAGCGATAGCTGCCATCTGCCATTCGCATACGCCATTCGACCGCGAAGGGCGATGCTGTTGCCACCGCCTCGGCGAACATTTCGGTCGCATATTCGAAATCATCGGGATGGCAGACGACGCGCCAGCCCTCGACATCGGTCGGGCTGTCGATGCCGGTGAACTCTTCCCAACGCGCGTTGAAATAGTCGAATTCTCCGCCGCCCGGAGTAGCCGACCACGCAATGTCGGGCACGCTATCGAGCGTGAAGCGCAACTGCTCGGCATAGGCTTGCACTTCGGCGGTAGTGCGATTGGCCGTGCGGTGGCTTTCGATCCGGCGTTTGACGGCCTCTGCGAGAACTAGCAATCCGTCTTTCTGGATCGCGGTCAAGCCGCCGGGGCGTGGCTTTGTGTCGGTGACGCACAAAGCTCCCATCGCCGCTCCCTCGGACGAGATCAGCGGAGCGCCGGCATAGAACCTGAGGTTCGCATCGCCCGTCACCATGGCGAAATCGGCAAAGCGCGGGTCCTTGCTCGCATCGGGAACCTGCATCACCTCGCCCGACTGCATGGCATGCGCACACAGGCTGGTGGAGCGGGGCGTCTCGGTGGCGGAAAGCCCTGCACACGCCACGAACAATTGCCGCTCGGCTTCGACCAGGCTGACCGCGCAGCTGGGCGTTTCGCACAGGCGCGCAGCAAAGCGGGCGATATCGGCTAGCTCGGGGTCGCCTTGCAATCCGGCAATATCGAAGCTGGCCAACACCACCAGACGCTCGGCCTCGGACCGCAGGCTTTCCTCCGGCGGATCGCCGATGGGCCAAATCTGAGGCTCCGCAACTTCCAACTCCGCCTCCCAGCGCATTCGATTGGGCCATACAGTAAAGGTGCGGGGGGTCAAATAAGCTAGACGACAAATAACTTGGACAGCGCCATCCGCTGATTGATTACGCGGCAAGAATTGGCGTTTGGCGGTCACGTTGCTAATGCGCGGGCAGAGACATAATCATCGTTTGCCGCTCCCTAAGGCGGGCGATTCAACCGACAGGACTTTTGCATGCGTGCCACCCCCGATTTTGAATTCCAACTTGGCGAAAGCGCCGAAATGATCCGCGACAGCGTGAGTCGTTTTGCCGACGAGCAAATCGCTCCTTTGGCGGAGAAAATTGACCGCGAAGATTACTTTCCGCGTACTGAATTATGGAACGCGATGGGTGAGCTGGGCCTGCACGGCATCACCGTTGAGGAAGAAGACGGCGGGCTGGGTCTCGGCTATCTCGAGCACGTGATTGCCGTCGAAGAGGTCAGCCGCGCGAGCGCTTCGCTCGGCCTTAGCTATGGCGCGCATTCGAACCTGTGCCTCAACCAGATCCGCCGCTGGGGCAATGACGAACAGAAAGCCAAATATCTGCCGGGTCTGATCTCGGGCGAGCATGTCGGCAGCCTCGCGATGTCAGAGGCATCGGCGGGGTCGGACGTGGTTTCGATGAAGCTGAAAGCCGAAGCGGTCCAGGGTGGCTATATCCTCAACGGTACGAAGTTCTGGATCACCAATGCGAGCGAGGCCGACACTCTGGTGGTCTATGCCAAGACAGATGGCAGCGCCGGATCGCGCGGGATCACCGCCTTCCTGATCGAGAAAGACGACGAGGGCTTTTCCATCGGCCAGAAGATCGAGAAGGTCGGCATGAAGGGCTCGCCCACCGCCGAGCTGGTGTTTGACGACTGCCATATCCCGGAGGAGCGCGTGATGGGCCCGGTCAATGGCGGCGTCGGCGTGTTGATGAGCGGGCTGGATTACGAGCGCGTGGTGCTCGCCGGATTACAGCTTGGCATCATGCAGGCGTGTCTCGACACGGTCATCCCCTATCTGCGCGAGCGCAAGCAGTTCGGCAAACCCATCGGCTCTTTCCAGCTGATGCAGGCCAAGGTCGCCGATATGTATGTCGCCCTGCAATCTGCGCGGGCCTACACCTATGCGGTGGCAAAGGCGTGCGATGCGGGACAGACAACGCGCTTCGATGCGGCGGGTGTGATCCTGCTGTCGAGCGAAAACGCCTTCCGCGTGGCCGCCGAAAGCGTGCAGGCACTGGGCGGCGCGGGCTACACGCTCGATTGGCCGGTCGAGCGCTATATGCGCGATGCGAAGCTGCTGGATATTGGCGCGGGCACGAACGAGATCAGGCGGATGCTGATCGGGCGCGAGTTGATTGGGGCGGCTGGGTAAACTGCAATCGGGCCAATCGATCTATTGAAGTGGGAGAACCTAAGATGAGCCAGAAGTGGGACTATGCGATCCTTTACAAGGACGTGAATCAAAATCGAGAGATGGAACAATCATTGGTCGCTGCGGGCGAGAATGGCTGGGAGTTGGTCTCTACCGCGATGGAAAGGCGATTTCCTGATGACGGAGCAATCACCCTGTTTCTTAAGCGTCCTCGCAACTGATCCCTGTTGAAAGCGAAACTCAATGCCCGTCTATATGATCAGCCGCATGACCATTCATGATCGCGAGCAATACGACAAATACGAAGCGCGCTTTATGGAGATATTCGAGAAGTTCGAAGGCACCATGCTCAGCGTCGATGAAGAGCCGCGGGTCGTTGGAGGGGAGTGGAACGCCACGCGCTCCGTGCTGATAGAATTTCCCGACAAGCCCAAGCTCTTCGCATGGCTGACCTCGCCCGAATATCAGGAAATCGGCAAGTTCCGCGATGCCGGCAGCACCGCCGAAGCGATTATCGTCAAAGGTCTGGAGCCGGGAGACCTGCCATCATGACAGCATCCACCGATCTATTGGCACCAATCGAAGCTGAGCTTGCCAAGATCAACGAGCGGGTCTGGGACATCAACGTTCCGCTCCCCTTGCCTCGGACGCAGGCAAAGCACGGCGATGTCGGCAATGACTGGTATATCGAGCGCAATGGCGATCAATGGGACGTGGTGACCTTCGATGACGAAGTCTGGCAGGAAACCGGACGCACGACCTACGCTGACGATGATGCGCTGATGTACGCGCTCGTCGAGAGGACGCTGCATCCAACCGCGACGGGTGAATTGAAAGCGCGGATCATGGGATGGGTATCCCCCGAATGGGGCGCTCGGGCCGAGGCGAATAACGGCTCCGGCGGCGGGTAATGCCTCCCATAGCCAAAATCATCTGGACCGTCGGATTCGTGGTCGGGACGATCAGCCACGCGATCGACATTTCGATAGGCGGATGGCTGCCGTATGACTTCCGGCCTCTGCCCTTCAACATTTACTGGACGAGCCTTGTCGTGCTCGATCCGCTGGCTGCGCTGCTGGTCTGGGTGCGGGAGAGATGGGGCGTGGTGCTAGGCGTCGCGATTATGGCGTCGAATGTGCTGGTGAACGGCTACACCGCGTTCATCGCGGGCTATTCCGAGTTTTATCAGAGTTTCGCCATGCAAAGCGCCTTCGCCGCATTTGTGTTTTTCGCTGCGTGGGAGCATTGGCGTAACTCAGGCTCACCAATATCAGAGGCGTCATGACCGCACCTGTTCTCACCACCAAGCTGGACCGCGAAAGCCCCGAGGCAAAGGCGCGCGCCGAGCATAACCGGACCTTGGCGAGCGATTTGCGCGTGTCTGTCGCGCAAGCTGCCTTGGGCGGCTCGGAGCGCTCGCGCGAGCGGCACACGGCGCGCGGAAAATTGCTGCCCAGAGATCGCGTCGAGCGCTTGCTCGATCCGGGATCGCCGTTCCTCGAGATCGGGCAACTCGCCGCCAATGGCATGTATGACGCCGATATTCCCGGCGCGGGAATGATTGCGGGGATCGGGCGCGTATCAGGTCGGCAGGTGATGATCGTGTGCAACGATGCCACCGTCAAAGGCGGCACCTATTTTCCGATGACGGTCAAGAAGCACCTGCGCGCGCAGGAAATCGCCCAGGAGAACCGGCTGCCGTGCATCTATCTGGTCGATAGCGGCGGGGCGAACCTGCCGCATCAGGCCGAGGTCTTCCCCGACCGCGACCATTTTGGGCGCATCTTCTTTAATCAGGCGAATATGTCGGCGCTGGGCATTCCGCAGATTGCCTGTGTGATGGGCAGCTGCACCGCAGGCGGAGCCTATGTTCCGGCGATGTCGGACGAGACGGTGATCGTGCGCGAACAGGGGACGATCTTTCTTGCCGGGCCGCCGCTGGTGAAGGCCGCGACGGGCGAGGAGATCAGCGCAGAGGATCTGGGCGGCGGCGATCTGCACGCGAAGAAGTCAGGCGTGGTCGATCACTTGGCCGAGAATGACGAACACGCGCTGACCATTGTGCGCGATATTGTGTCGCATCTCCAAACACCGTTCGGTTCGAGCGCAGTCGAGAACCATGGCCTTGGCAGTGTCTCGACTACGCTCGACACGAACGGGATGCGCGAACCCCGCCCGCCCAAATTCGACGCCGAAGACCTCTATGCGCTTGTGCCCGATGATGTGCGCGCGCCCTATGACGTGCACGAAGTCATCGCGCGGCTGGTAGACGGGAGCGAGTTTCACGAGTTCAAGGCGCATTATGGCGGGACGCTGGTGTGCGGCTTTGCGCATATCTGGGGGATGCCGGTCGCGATCCTGGCGAATAACGGCGTGCTGTTTTCCGAAAGCGCGCAAAAGGGCGCGCACTTTATCGAACTCGCCTGCCAACGCCGCATCCCGCTGTTGTTCCTGCAAAATATCAGCGGCTTTATGGTTG
>JBCCOF010000064.1:0-16302 GCA_039025455.1 Pseudomonadota bacterium
ATCCTCCGTGGTTTTTCGGGCGCATCCGCGCTTGAATGCAACACCGCGATAAGCCATTAGGGCGCGGCAGTATTCCGCGCCCTTTTTGTTATCAGGCGCCCACCCGAATCAGGATAAATACATGACCGAAGTTACCCGCGTGCCGATCCAGCCGGTTGCCAAAGGCTCTCTAATCAAGCTTTGGGCAGGCGTTGCGCTGGCTATTCTCCTAGGCGGCGCGCTGGCGTGGCTGGCCATGCCGAAAACGCTCAGCCTCGAAACGCTGACTGCTGGCGAGGGTGAATTCCCCAAGCAGGGCGACATCGCGTTTGTGAAGTACACCGGAACGCTTGCCGATACCGGCGAGGAGTTTGACAAGTGGCGCCCCGAGCCGCTGCCTATCCCCGGTATCTTCCCCGAAGGTCAGGTCTTTCCGGTCGAGGAAGGCGCGACGATTGAGGGCTTTTATGAAGGCCTGCAAATGATGCAGAAAGGCGGCAAATACAAACTCTTCATCCCTGCAGACAAAGCCTATGGAGCAGAGCCGCCGCCCGGATCGCCCATTCCGGCCAATGCCGATCTGGTGTTCGAGATGGAGTTGATCGATTTCTTCAATCCCGAACAGGTCGAACAGAAGATCGCGATCATGCAGAAGGCCATCGAAGAGCAAGGCGGTTTGCCCGGCGCGCCCGGCGGTCCCGAGGGTGGACCTCCCGCAGCCGGGCAGCAAGGCGGACCTCCCGCAGCCGGGCCTGAGGGCGGTGCACCCGTTGGGCCGCCTCCCGGGGCCCCGAGTCAACCCGCGCCTGCGCCTCCGTCGGGCCAATAATCCCGTTTAAGGACCACCCCCAAAGGAACCACAATGTCGGTTGATAAAGCGACCGTCGCCAAGATATCCAAACTGGCGCGGATCAAAATGGGTGATGAAGAGCTTGAGCGCATGGTGCCCGAGCTCAACAACATCCTCGAATGGGTCGAGCAATTGGGCGAAGTCGATGTCGACGGCGTCGAACCCATGAGCACGGTGATCCCCAACTCGCTGCGCCTGCGCGCGGACGAAGTGGACGCCGATCCAAAAACCGGCGGTGGCCGACGCGACGATGTGCTCGCCAACGCCCCGGCGGCAGAGCACGGATTTTTCGGCGTGCCTAAGGTGATTGAGTAGAATCGTATTTTTCCGTTCGCCCTGAGCTTGTCGAAGGGCTGTATTTCACTTCATGTGCTGCGCTCAAAGTAAGAGCGGTGCTTCGACGGGCTCAGCACGAACGGTTTTTTGAAGTATGAGCGAAGAACTAACCAAACTAGGCGTCAAAGCCATCCGCGACGGGGTCGCCGCCGGAGACTTCACCGCGCGAGAAGTGGCGGAGGGCTTCAACGCAGCGGTTGCCGAGGCCGCTGAACTCAACGCCTTTATCGTCACCACGCCCGACCACGCGCTCGCCGCCGCCGATGCTGCGGATAAAGCGCGCGCCGAGGGCAAGGAACTGGCTCCGATGGCGGGCGTGCCAATCGGGATGAAGGACCTGTTCGCCACCCAGGACGTGCAGACGACTGCAGCCAGCCACATCCTCGAAGGGTTCAACCCGCAATACGAATCGACCGTGTCGCAAAACCTTTGGGACGCGGGCGCGGGCATGTTGGGCAAGCTCAACCTTGACCAATTCGCGATGGGTTCGTCGAATGAGACAAGCGCGTTTGGCAATGTCGCTTCGCCTTGGCGTAAGGACGGTACCAACGCAGCGATGTCGCCCGGTGGCTCTTCGGGTGGTTCGTCCAGCGCCGTGGCCGCGCGCATCGCGCCTGCTGCGACAGGCACCGACACCGGCGGCTCGATCCGTCAGCCCGCCGCCTTCACCGGCATTTGCGGGATCAAGCCGACCTATGGCCGCTGTTCGCGCTGGGGCGTGGTGGCGTTCGCTTCCTCGCTCGACCAGGCCGGACCGATGGCGCGCTCTGTCGAGGATTGCGCGATTATGCTTGGCAGCATGGCGGGCTTTGATCCGAAAGACGCGACTAGTCTTGATCTGGCGGTGCCCGATTGGGACGCCGCTTTGTCGTCGGACCTGCGCGGCAAAAAGGTCGGTATCCCGCGCGAATATCGCATGGACGGCACCGACGAAGCGATCCTTGCCAGCTGGGAACAGGGCAAGGAATGGCTGCGCGATGCGGGCGCCGAGATCGTTGATGTCTCGCTGCCGCACACCAAATACGCGCTGCCTGCCTATTACATCATCGCTCCTGCCGAAGCCTCCTCCAACCTCGCGCGCTATGATGGCGTGCGTTACGGTTTGCGCGATCTGCCCGATGGTGCCGGATTGCAGGACATGTATGCCGAAACCCGCGCGGCGGGCTTTGGTGACGAGGTCAAGCGCCGCATCCTGATCGGCACTTATGTGCTGTCGGCGGGCTTCTACGATGCCTATTACACGCAGGCGCAAAAGGTCCGCACCCTTGTGGCGCGCGACTTTGATCAGGCTTTTGCGGAGTGCGACCTGATTCTCGCTCCGACCACACCGACGGCGAGCTTCCCCCTGGGTTCGCTCGATGCCGATCCGCTGACGATGTATCTCAACGATGTGTTCGCTGTGCCCGCCTCGCTGGCTGGCCTGCCTGCAATGAGCGTGCCCGCGACGCTGAACCCCGACGGCCTGCCGCTGGGTCTGCAATTGGTGGGCAAGGCGTTTGACGAGCAGATGGTGTTGAATGCGGGGCTCGCGATTCAGGAACGCGCCGGGTTCACCCATGCGCCGGAGAAGTGGTGGTGACCCAGTTCGAATGGGGCATCCTCGCTGTTCTCGCGCTCGGCTTTGTCGTCCCGGCATGGCTGGTCGCGTTCAGCATGCTTGCGCGTGCGCGCCGCCCCCAAGTTGACGAGCCGAACAAGCGCTATTTCGCCTATGCCGAATTGCTCAAGTCGCTCCATGCGCAGATGGACCTCAAAACGAAGACGGTTGCCAATGGCCCGCTGTTCGCGGCGACCCTGCGCGAGCTTGGCAATTATCCCGAATACCGCACGCTCACCGTGCTGTTTCTCGAGGAAATCACCATCACCGGCTCAAAGAAATTCGATAGCGTGGTGCGGGCAGAATTGAAGGCGGTCGAAGAGGATCTGCTGGATGCGGTTGATGCGTGATCTAAGCCTATGATCGCTGCGACCATCTTCATGTGCATCTTCGTCATCCTTGGCGGAGTTGTGATGTATCTTTCCAAGACCATCGAACACGGCGAAGCGCGGTTTGACAGCGAGACGGGGAAGGTGATTGACGATGGCAAGCCAGTGGACAAAGGCCCAGTGCGGCCAGCGACACGATTGAAAGACAACGACGAAACGACAGGCAAAGACGTATGAGCACATACCGCATCCAAGGTCAGACCGGCGAATGGGAGGTTGTAATCGGCCTCGAAGTTCACGCGCAGATTTCGACCAATGCCAAACTGTTCTCCGGCGCGTCGACCGCGTTTGGTGCGGAGCCAAACTCGCAGGTCAGCCTCGTTGATGCAGCCATGCCCGGCATGCTCCCGGTGCCCAACCGCGAATGCGTCCGTCAGGCCGTGCGCACAGGCATGGCCATTGAAGCGCAGATCAACGCGTGGAGCCGGTTTGACCGCAAGAACTACTTCTACGCCGACCTGCCGCAAGGCTACCAGATCAGCCAGCTTTACCACCCCATCGTGGGCGAAGGGCAGCTGACTATCGAGGCCGATGACAAAAGCGGCATTCCCGAAGACAAAATCATAGGGATCGAGCGGATCCATATCGAGCAGGACGCGGGCAAGCTGATGCACGATCAGCACCCGACCATGTCCTATGTCGATCTAAATCGCTCGGGCGTGGCGCTGATGGAGATCGTCTCGCGCCCCGACATGACTTCGCCCGCCGAAGCCGGTGCCTATGTGCGCAAGCTGCGCTCAATCCTGCGCTATGTCGGATCGTGCGACGGCAATATGGAAGAAGGCTCGATGCGCGCCGATGTGAATGTCAGCGTGCGCCGCGCCGGGTCGAGTGAGCTTGGCACGCGGACCGAGACCAAGAATGTGAACTCCGTGCGGTTCGTGATGCAGGTCATCGAATATGAGGCCTCGCGTCAGGTCGATGTGCTCGAATCGGGTGGCACCGTCGATCAGGAAACGCGCCTGTTCGACGTGGCGACCGGCACGACGCGCACGATGCGGAGCAAGGAAGACGCGCATGATTATCGCTACTTCCCCGATCCCGATCTGTTGCCGCTGGTGCTGGATGACGCATTCCTCGAGGAATGCCGAGAGAGCCTGCCCGAACTGCCCGACGCCAAGCGCGCCCGTTATGAAGGCGAGCTGGGCCTGACGCCCTACAATGCTCGCGAACTGACCGCCGAGGTCGAGACTTTTGCGCGGTTTGAGACGCTGCTGGGTGCGGCGGCGGATGCCATCGGCAAGCCGGAGACCAAGATCGCCACGCAGGTTGCGAACTGGGCGTTGTCGGTTGCTCCGGGTGTCATGAACGCGGCGGGCGAAGACGCCGACCCCGCCAATGCAACCGCCGAAGCGCAGGCGGCGATTCTGGCGATGCAGGACAAGGGCGAGATCAGCGGCGGACAGGCTAAGGAAATCTTCGAACTGGTGCTGACCACAGGCCGCGCGCCGGCTGAAATCGCCGAAACCGAAGGCTTGAAGCAGGTCTCCGACACCGGTGCGATCGAAGCCGCGATTGACGATATCCTCGCAAACAACGCCGACAAGGTCGAACAATATCGCGGTGGCAAGGACAAGCTGTTCGGCTTCTTCGTCGGTCAGACGATGAAGGCGATGCAGGGCAAAGCCAATCCGCAGGTCGTGAACCAGATCCTCAAAGGCAAGCTGGACGGATAGGCGCACAAGGGGGTAGGCTCGCTCCCATGTCGATGCTGAGCGCACTTTTGCTGATCACGGCGCAATCCGCGCCGGTGATGATCCAGTGCCCCGTCATCCAGCGGATTGACCGCAGCCAGTCGATTGCCCGCGTTCAACAGCCGGTGGCGAGCGCCGATGGCAGCGAGCGTGAAACTCTGACGCAGGCACGGCGCCGCGCGCCTTCTCCCGTGCCGACCAACCGCACCTCTTATTCGAGGACCGACCTGACACCGCGCACGAGCGGACAGCGCGTCGACGCCGAGGCTGCCCTGCCCGAAAAGAAAGCGCAGTTCGTGGGTGAATTGGTCGATGAGACTTTCAGAGCCACCACGCTCCAGTCGGCCAAACAAATGGAGTCTTACGCGGATCTCACGGCCAAGACTTCGGATGCTGTGAACGATTTCGTCGAAAGCGAGACACCGCGAGCATCGGCGAAATTGCGGCGCGTCGACCCGCGCTGCAAAGATATTATCTCGACCAGGCAACGATAGGTTGGACCGATGACTGGAACGGCCCGAATGATGCGCGCAACCTGGTGGGCGATTGCGTTCGCCGCGTTGGTACTCGCGCTTGCCATAAGCGCACATTCCTGGGCGCAGAATGACACCGAAGTTCGCGTTGTCCCACTCGATTCGACCGATCTTGCGCGTCAGAACATAGGCAAACTCAACTATCTCGGTGGCGTCCAGATACCGCGCATGGGTCAGAATATCGGCGGCCTTTCGGGTCTGCGCTGGGATGCAGAAAGCGGTCAATTGATCGCGATAACCGACGATGCGCGCTGGGTGCGGATGACGCCAACCGAGCTGAACAGCCAGCTTATCGGATTGGGCGAACTGAGCACGGGCTCATTGCTTGGCATCGACGGCGAACCATTGAGCGGAAAGGCAGCTGGCGATTCTGAAAGTCTGTCACACTATCCTGACTTCGGCTGGCTGGTCGGCTTTGAACGCGACCACCGCATCTGGGTCTATGAGGATCTTTCCGGTTTGCCCGAGAGTAGCGGCATTGACCTCGATGAGTTGTTTAGACCGATTGAACCGAACAGCGGGCTCGAGGCAATGGCTGGCAACGAATTTGCAGAAATCTTGTGTATGGAGCGCAAGGCTGAGCAGGGACGTGCAAACTGCCGCTATGCGCTAAACGAGGCGAGCACGAGGGAGCTGTCCGCAGAGCCTCCTAAGGCAATCTCAGACCTCGGGGGCGTGCCGACCGATGCCGATATGCTTGACGATGGCACAGCACTTATCCTCTTTCGCAGTTGGTCGCGCGCGGACGGCAATGGAGCCGCGATTGTAGCCTATGCAGCCGATGGTACACGGACCGAGCTTGCGACCCTGCGTCCTCCGCTGACAGTCGACAATTTCGAAGGGCTTGCCGTGCGTGAAGAGGGTGATCGAACTTTCCTCTACATCGTGTCAGACGACAATTTCTCGTCCAGCCAGCGCACATTGCTGATGAAATTCGAACTGAAGGAGCGGCAGTGATGCGCTTCATTCTTGCACTTGTGATCGGCTTTGGCGCGCTCTGGTGGTTCTGGAACCGTGCGTCGAAAGCGGATGCGCAGGCCGCAAGCTCGACGCCCGCGCCTGCCTCTGAGCCAGAAGCAGAGCCAAGCCCGGAACCAGGGACGCAATCGCCCGGCAAGGAGCCCAAACCCAATATTGCCGCCGCTGTGGGTGAACCGGACGACCTTACGCGGATTAAGGGTATCGGTCCCAAGCTCAACGCGATGTGCCACTCGCTAGGCATACGCCGATTCGACCAGATTGCTGCGTGGAGCGACACCGATATCGCCGAGGTGGATCGGCATTTGAAGGTTAAGGGGCGGATCGTGCGCGACCGCTGGGTCGATCAAGCCAAGATGCTTGCGGTGGGTGATGACGCGGCACATAGGGCCGAGTTCGGATCGTAGCGCCTTCGGTCGCGATGCGGCCAACAAAAAGCCCGCCGGAGCGCGATGCTCCGGCGGGCTTTTGTTTGTGAAAAAGCGGTTCGCTTAGGCGCGGGTGCCGCTCACCGGCATAGCGCCGAACGCGCCGGCGTTGACGTTACCGGTCAGAGTGTCGCCGTCGATGGTTGCTTCGCATTCGAGCGTCATCGGCATCGGGACAGTCATGTTCATTTTCCAGGTGATGGTGTTGCCGTCGACCTTGCCTTCTTCGACATCCATCGAACCCATGCCACCGGCCATGTTGCCCGAGAAAGTGCCGTCGCCGTTGTCTTCAACGGTGAACGTGCCGGCTTGGTCGCCCATCGGGCTTTTGACGGTGGTGTTGTAGGTACCTGCAACAGACATAATCTTCTCCTGTATCGCCTGGACCGAATACCGGCCAAGCGGTGTTGGTTGTTCGAGTGTGACTGGCTCATCCAGCCGGGAAACTCGGTGCGTTAATTGCACGTGTGCAGGGTCGCTTCAACCGTGAATCGCCCCGAGCATAAGAGGCAAGGCGGCGCTGGAAACACGCAAATCCGCGTATCTCCAGCGCGCCGTAGCGTCATTTACTCGGTGCTATCGAGTTCGCGCAGTTCAACCGGCATATCGAGCGCTTCGAGTTGCGGCTGCACTTTCTCCGCATCGCCGACAATCACCCAGACAAACTTCGCCGGATCAATCGCAGCGCGGGCTGCGGCATCAAGGCTCTCGCGGGTTTGAGCGCTGTACTTCTCGACGAGCGTTTCCTGATAATTGTCAGGGCGACCGTAAAGCGCATTGCCGCGCATCGCGCTGAGAACGGCGGGCGAGGTTTCGTACTGGCCCGGCAGCTCGCCGATTTCGGCGGTGATGATGCGGGTGAACTCCTCTTCGGTCACGCCCGAGGTGGAGAGGAACTCCGTAGTTTCACGCATCAACTCCGCGACGGAATCGCCTGTGCGGTCGGCCTGAACACCGGCGCGGATCGAGTAGACCACCGCGTTTTCACGCGCTTGCGGTCCACCACGCACGCCATAGCTCCAACCCTTGGTCTCGCGCAGGTTCATATTGAGCCTTGCGAGGAAGTTGCCACCCAGCGCGTTGTTCGCATTGGTGAAATCGACATAGGCCGGATCGCTCGCATCGAGCGGGGTGCGCTGCGCTGCAAAGATGTAGCTCTGTGGTGAGTTCGGACGGTTGATCAGGATGATCCGGTTGCCTTCCGGCTCTGCGGTGTCGGCGAAGTTTTTGGTGCCCTTTGCGGTCGCTGGGGCGGCCCAATTGCCGAACGATTCGTTGAGCGCGGTTACGATTTCCGACAGCGGCTTATCCGAGATTACGAAGACCTCGCCATTGTCCGGACGGATCCAGGTGTCTTTGAACGAAATCAGGTCATCGCGGCTGATCGAACTGACGCTTTCGACCGTGGTAACGCCGCCATATGCGCTGTCACCGAACAGCACAGGGCCGATTGCCCGGGCAGCGATGCCCTGCGGTGAGCGCATTTGCTGCTTGATGCCGGTGATCGTTTGCGCGCGGACCCGCTCAAGGTCGGCCTCTTTGAAAGCCGGTTCGCGGATGATCTGACGGAACAGATCAAGCGAAGGCGCAAGGTTTGCGCTTAGAGCCGACAACGTGAAGGTCGAACGATCATCGCCGCCACCGGTCGAGATGCTCACCCCGAGCCGCTCGCGCGCTTCGGCGATCTGCTGAGAGGTGAGGTTCGCGGTGCCTTCGTCAAATAGGCCGAGCGTCAGGCTTTCAAGCCCGTTCTTGCCGGTCGGATCGGCTGCTTCGCCCGCGTTGAACGACATGCTGACATAGGTTGCCGGAACCGCGTCGCGCTTCGCGTAAGTGACCCGCATACCATTGGCGAGCGTCGCGCGTTCGATATCAGGGAAATCGAGTGCGGCGACGCTGCTTATCTCGGGCTTGGGCCGCACCTTGCTGACCGTGATTTCTTCCGCTTCGCGTTCGCGCTCGGATGCGTTTTCACCCTCGGTCGCGACCGAAGCTGCCTCTTCATAAGTCTCTTCACGCGCACCCGGTTCGAGCACCACAGTAAGCGCCGGGCGGGTGAACCATTTCTGCATTGCGGCTTTGACTTCCGCGGGTGTGATGGTGGCGAGCGCGTTGAGCTGCTTGGCGTAGAAGTCGGGATCGTCGACGAAGACTTCACCTTGCGCCAGCGTCACGGCTTTGCCGCCGAATCCGCCAACCTGCTCAAGCCCGCGGATAGTCCCTGCAAGGTTGCTGGTTGCGGCACGGCGCACTTCATCCTCGGTCGGGCCGTTTTCGATGAACTCGGCGACCAGCTCGTCCATACGCGCTTCGAGGGTGGCGAGCTCGACGCCAGGACGCAGGGTGGCGCCAAGGTTCAGCAGGCCGACGCGTTGGAACGCAAAGTTGCCAGCCGAAACGCCGACGGCCAGCTGTTCTTCGCGGACCAGAACCTGATCCATCCGGCTGGACGACAGTCCGCCAAGGATCTGCGCGCCGACATTGAGCGCAGTCAATTCACGATCAGCAATGCCCGGTGCGGGCCAGTACTTGCTGACATTGGTGGCAGCGACTTGGTCCTTCATTACCGTGCGCACGTTTTCTTTGAGCGTCGGGATTTCTGCCGCAGCCGGGGTGTTTACCGGGCCGCGCGCGATGCTGCCAAAATATTTCTCGACCATCGGGCGCGCTTCGGCGGTCGAAATGTCGCCAGCCAGCACGATGGTCGCGTTGTTGGGGCCGTATTTGTCGCGGAACCAGTCGCGCACGTCCTGCATGGAAGCTGCATCAAGGTCAGCCATCGAGCCGATGGGAGTGTGGCCATAGGGGTGCGGCTTGGGGAACAGCGTTTCAACGATTTCGTAAAAAATCAGACCGCCCGGATTGTTGTCGCCCTGACGCTTCTCGTTCTGGACAACGCCGCGTTGGTTATCGAGCTTTTCCTGCGTCACCGCGCCGAGCAGATAGCCCATGCGGTCGCTTTCCAGCCACAAAGCGCGTTCGAGCGCCGGGCGGGGCACGGTCTGGAAGTAATTGGTGCGGTCAAAGCTGGTGGTGCCGTTGTAATCGGTCGCGCCCATTTCCTGCAGATACTGGAAATAGTCGTTCGGTGCGTTTTCCGACCCGTTGAACATCAGGTGCTCGAACAAGTGCGCAAAGCCGGTCTTGCCTTTTGGCTCGTCCTTCGAACCGACATTGTACCAAACAGCAACCGCGACAATCGGTGCCTTGCGATCTTCGTGAACGATCACGGTCAGGCCGTTGTCCAGCTCGAACACGTCGTGCGGGATAGAGACCTGCTCGACCAGACCGGGAAGATCTGCAGTTGCGGTGTCCGCAATTGGCGTTGTCGCTGTGGTCGCATTGGCCATTCCCTGCACGACAGGAATGCTCACATACTGAATTTCCTGAGCCTGTGCGGCGGACGGCGCGGCCAGTGCAACGCTAAGCGCGGCAAGGCTGGTTGCGGCGAGCCGCAAGCCGGTGGTGCGAATGGTCATGGTTTTTCCCCGATGGTTGACAATAGATAAGCATTAACAAGCCGGGCACGATTTTGTGCCGAGGCAAGGCGATGAATCCTACGTAAATTACCGCTTGTTCGTAACGACGTAGCGGCGCTTTGAATTGGCGAGCACGTCGTCCCGCCAGAAATAGACCGGCTTCAACTTGTGATCGACAAACAGCTGCATCTGATCGGTGTAATGCGGGCTGTCCGGACGGGTGCTTGCCGCACCGAAGGGCTGGATCGAGCGCGAGGTGACTTTGCCGCCATCGGCTGGCCATTCGACCCATTGGATAAAGCTGTCACCGTGAACGAGGCTGAGCCGCCCGTCATCGTCCACCCGCCATGTGGTGGCCGCGCGCAAGGTGTCCGACCCGCCATCAAGCGGAAGGTCCTTCCCGCCCAACCGCAGCCGCACGAGTTCCGACATGGGCGGATCGAGCTTGCCGAAATGGGTCATCAGATGGTCGGCGGCTGCTTCGAGCTTTTCCTCCACATCGGGCCATAACTGATTCTGATACTCGGCGGCCATAAAATCGCGGATCATCAGATATGCGAGCGCATCGGCAGCGCCCTTGTTGTCGGCGGTGAAATCCCATTCGAGCAGCAGGTCGCGTGCCTTGTGAACCGGCGTTGCGCCCGCCTTTTTGGACGGAACTCCGAGGTCGAGCGCTTCGAGATCGTCGAACATCCGGTCGACATAATCCTCGCGCTCATAACCAGTGTCGTATTTGATCCGCTCCAGCGTGGCGCGGTCGAGCGTCTCTGCTTCGGTCATCAGCTTGTAAGCGCGGCGTGACCGGTTGGTCTGTTTGCGCTCGACGCCGAGCACGGGGGAGAAATCGTCGGGCGACAGGTCGCTGCCTTGGCCCGCCGCCGTGAAAGGCTCGTTGTTTGAATTGTAGACCCAGCCGCTCGCCGGATTGATGAGCTTGGGAATCTCGTCATATTCGACCGCGCCTTTCCAGATCAGATCGCTGCGATTGCCCGGCAGGATACCGCGCCAGTTGGCTTTTACATCTTCGGGACGGTCGGGGATTGCAGCGTTGTAGACGTAGGCGATATTGCCTTTCTGGTCTCCGTAAACGAAGTTGGTGCTGGGGATTGCAAGACGCGCGATTTGTTCCTGCCATTCCTCCAGATTGGTTGCCTTGTTTATGCGGTAATAAGCATCGAGCTGCTCGACGCTGTCCATCCCGCCATAGCGGATGGCGAACGCGCCATTGTCATTGATGATGACCGGGCCGTGGACACTGCGATGCACATCGCGGGGGATGGGCAAAGTAATCGGACCAAACTTGACCGGCAGCGTGACGCTCTTGGTCTCCAAGTCCTTCCACTCGCCATCCAGCTTGTACTGTGTGCCCGCCTCGTTCATTTCGAGCTTGTAGATATCGGCCATGTCCGGGCGGTTGACCGTGTTGGTCCAACCCAGATGCCGGTTGTGCCCCAGGAAGGGGAAGGGCGATCCGGGGAAGTTCGCGCCGGTGAAGTGCCAGCCTTCCTCGCTCTCAACACTAAATTCGTACCATGCGACGCCGCCACGCAGAGGCTGGTGCGAATTGGAAATCAGCGTGGTCGGCCCACCGGTGCGCTCCGGCGTCACAGCCCATGCGTTCGAGCCAAGCAGCCCCGCATCCTCGCCCCAAGGCAGCGGATGGGTGCCCTGCATCGCCGCCTGTTCGGGCGTGTCCTTTTTGGCGTCTGGTGCTGGCGCGTCGCGCGGAAAGCCGGGGATGTCAGGGCCAAACTCGCGGTTCAATTCCTCGCCTTCAACCAAAGGCCCGATGACATTGGCGAGGCCGTAAAAGAACGGCTGACGTAGGACAAAGCCCGCCGCCACATCTTCGCCATTGACCGGAAACAGATTGCCCAGCTTCACTTCATCGGCGTGGTCTGCGGCATATTGATTGAGGCCCGCCGCATAGGCTTCAAACAAGGCGCGGGTGTCCTCGGGCAGTTCGGGATATTTGCGCTCCGCCGTGCCGCGCGCGTCGAGCAGATGGTAGACATAATCGAAGGTCGCGCCCTCTTGCCCCGCAATCGCGCCATAGCGCCCGCGCGACATCGCCACGACATCCTGAAGGGTGAAAAATTCATCCTCCGCATGGGCAATGGCGACACCGAAGGCGACATCGGCGTCGGTCTTGCCGTAAATATGCGGAACCCCGAAATCATCGCGGACGATCTCGGCGGTGTAGTCGCGCGCTGCCGGAGCCTTCCCGGTCTTCGCAAAGAACGGCTCCCACGTCGCCAGCGCAACAAACGCCAAGATCAGCACCATAACCAGCGCAAAGGCGCTGCGCTTCAACCATTTCATGCGGGGTCTCTCCAAAACTCTCTCTGGCAGCGTGATGCCTTATGGTGGAGGGGCTTGGCAAGCGGCCTTGATGAACCCACCTAGTCAGGTAACACACCGACCATACATCGATTACGGGGCCACTCATGAATCTCGAGAAATTCACCGACCGCGCCAAGGGCTTTTTGCAGAGCGCCCAAACGGTCGCGATCCGCATGAATCACCAGCGGATCACGCCGCTTCACCTCCTCAAGGCATTGCTGGAGGACGAAGAGGGCATGGCCGCCGGATTGATCCAGCGTGCCGGTGGCGAGGCGGCTTTGGCGGTGAGCGCGGTGGATGCGGCGCTGGCGAAGGTGCCGATTGTGACGGGCGGCGGGGCGCAGCAAACGCCGGGCCTCGATAATGATGCGGTGCGCGCGCTCGATCAAGCGGAGACCATCGCCGAGAAGGCTGGCGATTCCTTTGTGACGGTCGAGATGCTGCTGGTCGCGCTGGCGCTCGCTCCGGGCAAAACCGGCGAGGCGATGAAGGCCGCGAGCGTGACGCCGCAGAGCCTGAACTCCGCAATTGACGATCTGCGCGGCGGGCGCAAGGCGGACAGCGCGAACGCCGAAAGCTCCTATGACGCGATGGAGAAATTCGCGCGCGACCTCACGCAGGCGGCGCGCGACGGCAAGCTTGATCCGGTGATCGGGCGCGACGAGGAAATCCGCCGCGCGATCCAGATCCTTGCCCGGCGCACAAAGAACAACCCCGCGATGATTGGCGAACCCGGCACCGGCAAGACCGCGATTGCCGAAGGCTTGGCGTTGCGCATTGCCAATGGCGATGTGCCCGACAGCCTGAAGGGCCGCACTTTGATGAGCCTTGATCTGGGGGCCTTGATTGCGGGTGCGAAATATCGGGGCGAGTTTGAAGAACGGCTGAAATCGGTGCTCGACGAGGTCAAGGCGGCCGACGGGCAGATCATCCTGTTTATCGACGAGATGCACACTCTGATCGGGGCGGGCGCGAGCGAAGGCTCTATGGATGCCTCGAATCTTTTGAAGCCAGCGCTGAGCCGCGGCGAGTTGCATTGCATCGGCGCGACGACGCTCGATGAATATCAGAAATATGTCGAAAAAGACCCGGCGCTCCAGCGCCGGTTCCAGCCGGTCTATATCGAAGAGCCGAGCGTCGAAGACACGATCAGCATCCTGCGCGGGATCAAGGACAAATACGAGCTGCACCACGGCGTGCGGATCACCGATGGCAGCATTGTAGCGGCCGCGCGTCTGTCTGACCGTTACATCCAGAACCGCTTTCTGCCCGACAAGGCCATTGACCTGATGGACGAGGCCGCGAGCCGCATCCGTATGGAGGTTGAGTCCAAGCCCGAGGAGATCGACGAACTCGACCGTCGTATCATCCAGCTCAAGATCGAGGAATCGGCGCTTGAGAAGGAAGGCGATGCCGCCTCGAAGGATCGCCTCAAGGCCCTGCGAGAGGAGCTGGCGAACCTCGAACAGGAATCGTCCGAGCTGACGACCCGCTGGCAGAACGAGCGGGACAAGATCGAAGCCGAAGGCAAGATCAAAGAGCAGCTCGATCACGCGCGGCTGGAACTCGAGCAGGCCCAGCGTGAGGGCGATCTCGCGAAGGCGGGCGAGCTGTCTTACGGGACGATCCCCGATCTCGAAAAGCGCCTCGAAGCCGCCGAAGAATTGAGCGATGATGCGCTGCTGCGCGAGGAAGTGACCGAAGAGGACATTGCGGGCGTGGTTGCGCGCTGGACCGGCATCCCGATGGAACGGATGATGGAAGGCGAGCGCGAGAAACTCCTCGATATGGAGAACATCCTTGGCAAGCGCGTGATCGGGCAGGTCGAAGCAATCGAGGCCGTGTCCAAGGCCGTGCGCCGCGCGCGCGCTGGGCTGCAAGATCCCGGCCGTCCGCTCGGCAGCTTCCTGTTCCTCGGGCCCACGGGCGTTGGCAAGACCGAGCTGACCAAAGCGCTCGCCGAGTTTCTGTTCGATGATGATCAGGCGATGGTCCGCATCGACATGAGCGAGTTTATGGAGAAGCACTCGGTCGCGCGGCTGATCGGGGCGCCTCCGGGCTATGTCGGCTATGACGAGGGCGGTGTGCTGACCGAAAGCGTGCGCCGCCGCCCGTACCAGGTGGTGTTGTTCGACGAGGTCGAGAAGGCGCACACCGATGTCTTCAACGTGCTGTTGCAGGTGCTCGACGACGGGCGATTGACCGACGGGCAGGGCCGCATTGTCGATTTCTCGAACACACTCATTATCCTTACTTCAAACCTTGGCAGCCAATATCTGGCCAATCTGGGCGATGACGGAAAGGTCGCCGATGTCGAACCGCAGGTGATGGATGTGGTGCGCGGGCATTTCCGCCCCGAATTCCTCAACCGGCTGGACGAGATCATCCTGTTCCACAGGCTTGCGATGGAGCACATGGCGCCGATTGTCGCGATTCAGGTCAAGCGGGTGCAAAAGCTGCTCACTGATCGCAAGATCACGCTTGATCTAACTGACGCGGCGCTGCGCTGGCTGGGCCGGGTGGGCTACGATCCGGTCTATGGCGCGCGGCCGCTCAAACGGGCGGTGCAGCGTTATCTCCAGGACCCATTGGCCGAAAAGTTGCTGGAAGGCGAAGTCGCTGACGGTGTCACAGTAAAAATCGACGAGGGTGACGGCGAATTGAGCATGGAAGTCGCAAGCTGAGTTCGCAGCGAATCGAGGAATTCGGGCAACAGGCGACGAATTTGCTGCGTGATAAGTTAATTACGCGGAGCGGCCCCTGAGTATGTTTTTTGCAAAGTGCGGCGAGCATGTTGTGTCGCTTCGCATTTTTGACCTGTGGGATTCACGCAACACAGCCCCGAAAAGTCGCCTCTAGCTGAACGCTGCATTTACATACCCTCTTCGCCGTTGCACAAATTGGCCACCGCAGGGGCTGTGTCGCGCAATCGAGAGGGGTGTCTCACGTCGCAATGCTAAATTGCGAAGGTCGAGATCAAGGCGATTGAGTGAATATAGCTCTGGTTGTTGCAACTGGAGTGAACATGAAAAAGTTTCATAGCAATTCGATGAAGGCGCTCGCCTTCTCGGCATCGGCGTTGGCATTTGTCGTCGCTGGACCCGTCCACGCCCAAGATCAGGAAGAGGGCGCTCAGGACGAAGACGAAGAAGAGCAGGTTGAGGTCGGAACGCAGGATGAGCCTGCGGCCGGTGATCAGAACATCACCGTGACCGGCTCGCGTATTGTGCGCGACACCTACAGTTCGATCTCGCCGCTGCAGGTGCTGGGCACCGAAAACCAGCAGGCTGTCGGCGCATTTGACCCCTCACAAATTCTGCAGCGTTCGGAAAGCGCCGCCGGTCAGCAGATTGACGCGACTTTCCAAGGCTTCGTTCTGGACAACGGCCCGGGTTCGCAAACGCTGAACCTTCGCGGCCTTGGCGCTGACCGCACGCTGCTGCTCCTCAACGGTCGTCGCCTCGCGCCTTCCGGTGTGGAAGGTGCGCCGACCGTTCCATCGCTCAACCTGATCCCGTCTACGCTGGTCGACCGTTACGAGCTTTTGCTCGACGGTGCTTCGTCGGTTTACGGTTCGGACGCTGTTGCTGGCGTGGGTAACCTCATCCTGCGCAAGGACTTTGACGGCTTCGAGCTTCAGGCCAACGGCAACATCAACCCGCAGGGCGGCGGCGATGATTACCAGATCAGCGGCGC